>JBPCQV010000165.1:0-18081 GCA_050997725.1 Acidimicrobiia bacterium | reverse complement strand
AGTAGGCCGAGAAGGGGCCGACGAAGGGAGGACCCCAACTCCGGGTGTCATCGCCGTGTCCTGGTTGTTCGACCTTGATGACGTCGGCACCCATATCCCCGAGGGTCATGGTGCAGAGCGGGCCGGCCAACACCCTCGTCAGGTCGATGACACGGATGCCTGCAAGCGGTCCACCTTGATCTTCAGGATTGATCACCCCCGAAACTTAGAAGCGAGGCCGCCCCACTCGTCGTCGAGTGGTAATGCTCATCGACTTTTAGGCTCGCTCGGCGGCCTTCGCCTTCATCAGTCGCTTCTGCTCACGGACTACGAGCACGTCCTCCCAAACCGCCACATCTGCAATCGAGGGCCAATCGGCGGCTACCTCCTCCCAACCCGGAGGGGCCACGCCAAGACGCTTGCCGAGGATGCCCACAAAGATCCGTGATTTGGCCTCGCCGAAGCCGGGCAGAGCCTTGATCCGGGCAAGGAGCTCGAGACCGCTTGAGGCAGTCGTCCAAATCGCCTCGGCCTTTCCGGCGTAGCCATCTTTCACGGCTCGACAAAGCTCTTGGGTGCGTTTGGCCATGGATGCCGGGTAACGATGGATAACCGGAGGTCCGCGAAAGATCGCCGCCAACTCCTCCTCGGGATATTCGGCAATGACGCCCGCGTCGAGATCGCGCCCCATCCGCTGGGTGAGGAGATACGGGCCAAAGAAGGCGCGTTCCATCGGAAATTGCTGGTCGAGGAGCATTCCCAACAGGAGGGCGAGGCCGTCTTGCGCTAATAGCCTATTGGCGTTTTCATCGCCGGTCCAAGGCAGGCTCTCGACTTGGCTCATTCCCCGTCAACGGTAGCCCGGCTTCGTCCAGCCGAAAGAACGTGACGGTGCATTGGAAGAAGGAGCTGGGGGTCTCAAACGGAGCATCCGGCCGCAGGCAAGAGCGGACTTGTGGTCCAGTTCGACGTAGCCGGACGCCTTGGTATCTCACCTGGGGTATTGGCTATGAGTTCTTGCGAGTCGTGGCCCATCCCCGGGATCTTCGCCTGCTGTTTGAAACGACGGCGGCCTTATCGTTTCTCGTTGCCGCCCTGGCGTCACCGAGTGTCTCGTTTCTGATCGAAACTTCGGTTTGGCTTCCTCGAGGTGGTCGATCCCCTGCGTTCGGCGCCTTGATTCAATGTGTTGACACCCCACGCATCGGACTTGATGCTCGTGCGATTAGACGAGCTTGCTAGACCTCGATCGTTTCTAAGCCGAGGGTCTGAGCCGCCAGTCGTTGACGAAGGTCGAACGTAAGGAACTTCACTGGTCGCGGAAGCCGTTCAGTGGCCGCCAGGTGGATCGAATCGAGGGTGCGCAGCCCCAATTCGCATCCGATCTCCGCGGCGCGTCCTAGACAAAGATCATCCGCGGGTACCAGGGCCAGTCTGGCCACGTCGTTCTGCAGGTAATCCGTCGCTTGCTTGAGTTCGGAGGGTTCAAAGAGTCGGCACAGCGCAATGCGGGCCTCGGTGACCGCGACGAGCGATGCGCACCAGGCCGTGTCGCGTTCCATGATGGCGAGCACTGCCTCCCGGCCGCTTTCGTTCACGTAACGCTTGAGCAGCGCCGAGGTGTCGACCGCCAACATCAGCGGGAGCGGAGATCCTCGAGAATCTCGGCGCTCGTCACCCCGCCTCGCACAGGCAGGGGCGGCGGATTGGTTGGGCGGGCGTCCGAGCGCGGCAAGCGCAGCAAGCCGGCTTCTGCGAGCTCCTCGAGCGAATCGGTTCGGCTTCCGGTAATAGGCCCCAGCTCAGCGACAGGAAGGCCGTTGCTGGTGATCAGAATTCGCTCACCGCGTTGGGCTCGCCGGATCACCTCGCTCACTTGATTCCTCAATTCTCGGATGCCAATTCGTTCCATCGTCGAGATCGTAGCACATGTAGCCACACCGCTCGTGTCGGCCGTGATCCGCGCAGGCGGTATCCGCAACGTTCCAACTCAAGCCGGCTCTCACTGGTTCAGAGGCTTTTGCCAGCCGCGTTTGATGCGTGGCAAACCCAAGACTTGCTAGAAGCCGAACACGCCAGCCAAAGTCCGGATCATGTCATCGTCGGGGCCGACCCGCATGTCAAGAACGGCTTTTCCCAGCTCGCGAAAGTATCTGGCGAGCGTCTGATCCTGACGGTAAACGTATGTTTCCAGCCCTCGTCCATCATCGTGGCCAGTTCGGCATCTTTCCCCGCCCGATTGCGGTTTTCCCCAATCATCCAACGCCAGCATGGACGCGTTTCGTTGGCTACCAACGCCGTTTACCTCAACCACACTGCCCCCAAGGTGGTAATTGAGACGATGCGGAAACGTAAGTGGAGTCCATGAACCGCAAGCGGTTTGATTCCTTCGCCTCCGTCAGCCGCAATCCATCGTCGATGACGGACACCCTTACCTCGCTCCTCTGGACACTTCGAGCCGAATCGTGACCACGTCGCCTAGGTCGAGTTCTTCCGTCTTGCGGACGAGGTCCTTCATGGGGACGATGTAGCGGCCTTCCTTGGGCCACAAGGCGGTCTTCCATTCGGTCCTTCCAATCCTGACTTTGACCGGGATCATTCCCCATCCATAGGTAACGAATCCCGAGATGTCCTTGATGTCCTGGGACTGGTTGCCGGGGACTGTGACGAAGTGAAAAGGAGAAGGCCCACGCCAGTACCAGATCTCGCCGGAGAACTCGAAGTTCACCGAAACCCGCTCTCGCTCATCTGCGGAGGATGTCGCCCAGGCCAAATGAGGAGGTCGCCTCGAGCTGATCGAACCGGCAGCTCAGCGGGTCGCGGTCTGCTCGCCACCGCAGGAACTGAGCCGGATGGCGCAGCCGGCCACCGTCCAGTTGGTTGAATCTCACCTCCGCCACCAGTTCGGGGCGAAGTGGGGTGAAGGAAAGGTCCTTGTCCGGGTTCCAGCGGCTGCCCGGGTACGCGGCCGCTTCGGCCGCGGCCCAGGGATGCTCGGTCAGGTCGACGACGTACGGGGCGAGTTCGGTCAACAGCTCTCGTCGCCGGGCGGCGGGGAACGAAGCCGCCACCCCAATGGGGATGAGTCCGCCGAACATCGTCTCCCATTCGTGAACAGGCTCCGCTTCATCGGCGTAGACCGCGAGGAGCAACGAACCGACCGCGTCGCGGCTCGACTTGTGGGTCCGGTAGCCGACCACCACGCAATCGGCGGTGCGATCGTGCTTCAGCTTGGCCATGATTCTCTTGCCCGGCTGGTAGGTGCTGTCGGGGTGCTTGGCAACGATGCCGTCGAGCCCGGCTCCCTCGAACTCAGTGAACCAGTCCCTGGCTTCGTCGATGTCGAGGGTGAGCGGGGTGAGAACGACTTGAGCAGCACTGTCTTCGAGGAGTGACTCGAGCCGGTGGCGGCGCTCCTTGAACGCAACGGGCCTGAGATCCTCATCTCCCAGAGCCAGAAGGTCGAACACGATCAGGGTGGCTGGGGTCTGGGCGGCGAGGAGCTCTACCCGGCTGGCCGCTGGGTGCAAACGTTGCTGGAGGGCAAAGAAGTCGAGCTTGCCGTCGTCGGGGTTGGCGACGACGATCTCCCCGTCGACGACGCATCGTTCGGGCAGAGCCTGTTGAATCGCCTTCACGACTTCTGGGAAGTAACGGGCCATCGGCCGGTTGTTGCGGCTCTCGATCAATACTTCGGAACCGGCGCGGAAAACCACTGCCCTGAATCCGTCCCACTTAGGCTCGTACCACCAGCCCATGGGCAATTGATCGACAAGCCGGGCCAGCATTGGCTCGACCGGTGGGGTCACGGGAAGGTTCATTGCTGCTGGCACCGTATTCCAAGTCAGCGTTGCCCGTGCCACGAAACACCGGAGACCCAGAACTATCTGCATGTGGAGGCCCGACCCAGCAATTAAGGTCGGGCGATGGCGATAGTTGCAATTTTTCATTCAGCTCTTGGAGTTCGGCCGGGCCTCGTCGAGTTTGCGAACAAGCTGAAAACGATTGGTCGCGAAGTGCACATCGTTGATCAATACGACGGGCAGGTCTTCGACGACTACGACGAGGCAGGGGCCTACGTAGAAGAGGTGGGCTTCCCCGACTTGATGGCCAAGGCAATCCAAGGTGTAGCCGATCGGACCGACGGGTTCGTTGCGATCGGTTTCTCGAACGGAGCCGGCATGGCCGAGTTCGTCGCCGCCAACCGGCCCGTTTCAGGAGTGGTGATGGCGAGCGGCGTCCTTCCCCTGGAGACGATCGGAATCACCTGGCCGCAGGGGGTACCTGCCCAAATCCACTCCACCGTCGACGATCCCCGGCGGGACCAGGATGCGATCGATTCGGTGAAGCAAGCGGTGGAGGACGCCGGTGGAACCGTCGAGGTCTTTGACTACCCGGGGTCGGGCCATCTGTTCGCCGACTCGAGCATGGCGGACGAGTACCAACCCGCCGAGTCGGAACTGATGTCGACGCGGATCAAGAATTTCCTCGACCAGATCGACCAAAGATTGAGCCGCGAGGCTGAAGATCGAAATTTGGTTGCAGACGGCGCTGAAAACGAAACGGGATAACCGGGGGGTCACCTCTCGTTCCGGTGAGACCTCATTCCCTCCGGTAGGGCTTCAGGTAGGCACCGGGGTAGGCGACGTTGCGGCCGGAGATGACCAGGGCGGCGATCACGACCAGATACGGGAGCGCCAGTAGCAACTCGAAGGGGATCGCCTGGAACCCCTCCAATATCCGCAGCCGCATTTGCAGGGCATACACCGCTGCGAACAACAGCGCCCCGGCCACGCCCCGCCATACCCGCCATCGGCCGAAGATGACCAGGGCGATACAAACCCACCCCCGTCCGGCGATGATGTCGAGAGTGAAGCTCCCCAATGCGGCGAGGGTGAAGAAGGCACCGCCCACCGCCATCAAAGCTCCGCCGATCATCAGAGCGGCATAGCGGGTCCGGGCAACGCTTACCCCGGCGGCGTCAGCCGCCTCCGGGTTCTCGCCGACGGCTCGGAGATTGAGCCCGAAATGGGTCCGGGCCAGCACCCACCAGGCGAAAGGTGTGAGTAGTAAGAAGGCCACGTAGGTGAGTCCGTATTGGCTGAATACATTGTTCGGTCCGAACGGCTCCCAGGGGGGATAGGCCTCGATCTGCTGCAGTCCCTCTCCGCTGCCAAACACCAACCGGTTGATGTACTCGGAGATCCCTATCAGCCCGAGGGTGATTCCGATCCCGGCGACGTGTTGATTGGTGCCGATGGTCACGGTGAGAAGTCCCATCAGCGCACCCGCCGCCAACCCCACCGCTATGGCCGCCAGCAGACCCGCCGACCGGGACCCGGTGGCTGCCGCGGTGGCGAACCCGAAGAACGCCCCTGCATACATCGTGCCTTCGATGCCGAGGTTGAGGACCCCTGCCCGCTCGCTGTAGGTCTCTCCGATGGTCCCGTACACGAGCGGCGTCGCGTTGCGGAGGGTGGCCGCCAGTAGCTCCGCCAGAAAACTCATGAAACCTCCACCGGGGCCGTCCGGTTCTGGCGGAGGCCGTAACGATTTACCGCCACCATGGCCACCGTCACCAAGAGCACCGCGGCGGCGACGATGTCCCCGGCCTGCGAGGGTATGCCCAAGGCCCTGCTGGCCGAGCTGGCTCCGACGGTGAGATCGCCCAGCAGCAGGGCCACCAGAGCAACCCCTCCCATCCGGAGACCGCCGAGCGTGGCCACCACGATCCCGGTGTAACCGAACCCCGCGGAGAGCCCGCCGGTCAGCCGATACTGGATGCCGGCAACTTCTCCGGCTCCGCCCACCCCGGCAATGGCCCCGCTGACAAGTGCGGCGGCCACCAGGGTCCGAGCCACGTTGATACCCGCGAACCGGGCCGCGACGGGGGAGAGTCCCACCGCCTTCAACTCCAGACCGGCTCGGGTGCGGGACAGAGCAAAACCCAACCCGGCGATGATCAGGAGCCCGATCAAAAAGCCGAGGTGAAGCCGGGATCCAGGAACGAGGACCGGCATCTCGGCGCTGGCGGCGATGCGGGGGGACTCCGGAAAGCGCGTGACCGGGTCACGCCAAGGCCCGTTGAGCAGCCCTTCGACCACCAGCAATGCCACCGGGTTGAGAAGCAGAGTGGTCACCACTTCGTCGATGTCGAAATGGACCCGCAGCAACGCCGGCACCAAGGCCCAGATCGCCCCAGCCAGTGCCCCCCCTCCAATAACCAACGCCAATGCCAATGGTGAGGAAAGGCTCTCCACCCTGGTTCCGATCCCAGCCGCCGCCACCGCCCCTAACAGCAGCTGACCCTCGGCCCCGATGTTCCAGTACCCAGCCCGAAAGGCCAGCGCTACCGCCGCCCCGGTGAACAGCAACGGAATCGAAGCTACCCCAACTTCCAGCAGGCCGAACCGCGAGGTGAGGGGAACAAAGAGGAAGCGGGCGTAAGCGGCGAAGGGGTTGACCCCGGCCATCAGCAGGAACGGCACCGTCACTAGAAATGTCCCTACAAGCACGGCTGCCCCCAGCAACAATCGGCGTCGCCAGACGCTCACGCCGCGCTGCCCCGAGCCATCAGGAGGCCGAGCTCATCGGGATCGGCCCCGGCGGCCGCCAGCTCGCCTACCACTCTCCCCTCATAGAACACGAGCAACCGATCGGACAAGGCCAGGAGCTCGTCGAGATCCTCGGAGATCAACACGATCCCCGCACCCTGCTCGGCCTGGGCCACGAGTTCTCCCCGTACGTATTCCGCGGCTCCGACGTCGAGACCACGGGTGGGCTGGGAAACCAACAGAACCTTCGGATTCCGGGATAGGACCCGGGCGAGGATGACCTTCTGGAGATTGCCACCGGAAAGGTTGCGGACCGGGTCGTCGGGGCTGGCGACGATTCCGAACCTGCTGATCATTTCCTCGGCGTTGGCTTGGATCCGGGTCTCATCGAGAAGCGTTCCCCGCCGGAACTCATCGAGGTGCTCGAGGACCAGGTTGTAGGCGACACTGAGGTCGGACACCACGGCCGCGTGGCGGTCTTCGGCGATCCGCCCGACTCCCGCCGCCATCATCCGGCGAGGGCTGAACCCGGCAATGTTGCGGCCATCGATTTCGATCGAGCCGGCGGTGGGGAGGCGCATCCCCGACAGCACCTCGGCCAGTTCGGACTGACCATTGCCCGACACCCCCGCGACCCCGAGGATCTCTCCTTTGGCCACGGAGAACGAAACTCCGTTCAGGGCCGGCAGTCCCCGTCGTCCGAGGGCGTCGAGAGCGGTCACACGCAACGCGGTCTCGCCCGGGCTGCGGCGGACCGGCGAGGTGGGAGCGGCGGGCCGGCCCACCATCATCGTGGCGAGTTGCCGCTCGTCGGTGTCCGCGGTGGCGACCGTGCCCACCACCTTTCCCCGCCGCAGAACTGTGACCAGTTGCGTGACGGCCAGCACCTCGGAGAGCTTGTGGCTGATGAACGCCACTGCCAGCCCCGCCTCGGTCAGCCGGCGCAGAGTCGCAAACAAGCCACTCACCTCCTGTGGGACCAGAACAGCAGTGGGCTCGTCGAGGATCAGCACCCGGCAGTCACCGGCAAGCGCCTTGAGTATCTCAACCCGTTGCTGTTCTCCGACCGAAAGATCGGCCACCCTGGAGTCGGCCCGGACCCGGATCCCGAAGCGCTCGGCGGCTTCATCCACCTTTTTCCGTGCGGTTTCCAAATCTATCAGCACACCCTGAGGCCGGCCCAGGGTCAGGTTCTCCGCGACCGTCATCGGAGTCACGAGGGAGAAGTGTTGAGCGACCATCCCTATCCCGGCCGCGATCGCGTCCCTGGGCGAGCGAATAGTGGCCGGCCGGCCATCGACCATCACCTGCCCATGGTCGGGGCGGGTCAGGCCGTAAAGGATCCGCATCAGCGTGGTCTTCCCCGCGCCGTTCTCGCCGAGAATCCCGTGCACCTCACCGGCCCGGAGGCTGAGATCGACCGCGTCGTTGGCGATCAGAGTGCCGTAGCGTTTGGTGACCGCCCGCAACTCGACCAGGACGGACGCCGCTCCATCCGGCTCCAACATCTACTCGGTCGGGACGATCGCCCCGGCCGGTTGCGCCTCGTTGATGGGAACCCGGAAGTTGCCCGTCCGGATCGCTTCCTCTTTGGCGACGACCTGGTCGATCAAATCCTGAGGGACCCCATTGCTGACGTCGGGGTTGATCTCGGCGAGGGAAGCTCCACCCTTGCCCATCATCGAGAAGTCCTTGAGGTCCTGAGCGGTGTAGGAACCGGCGATGACCTGATCGATCACGTATTCGACTGTCGGTCCCATGTCCCAAACCACGCTCGAGACGACGCTCTCGGGTCCGAGTTCCCTCTGGTCGGACATGTTGCCGAAGGCGAGCAAGCCGTTCTCGGCGGCCGCCTCGATCACCCCGAACCGCTCGGCATAGAGCACGTCGGCTCCTTCGGCGATCTGGGCAAGGGCCGCCTCTTTGGCGGCGGCCGGGTCGAACCAGCTGTTGAGGAAGGTGACCTTGACTTCGACCTCGGGGTTGACCTCCTGGGCGCCCGCGACGAAGGCGTTGGTGATCCGGTTGACTTCGGGAACGGGGTAGCCGCCCACCACCCCGAGCACACCCGACTCGGAAAGACCACCAGCCAGCATCCCCGCCAGGTAGGCCGGTTCATGGATCCAGTTGTCGAAGACCGAGAAGTTGGGATCGGCCGGCCCGCCACCGGAGCCGAAGACGAACGCGATCTCGGGGAATTGGGCCGCCACCCGGCGGACTGCTTCTTCGTTCCCGAAGGCATCGCCGAAGATGATGTCGGGCTGGTTCTCCTGCGCCACCTCGGTGAGCACCCGCTCCATGTCACCCGAGTATCCGATGTCGTCGGTGAACTCATATGTGATCCGACCCGCCGTCTGCTCGGCTTCGAGAGCACTGTGAATCACCCCGTCCCAGGGCTCCTCGATCTGGGTGGCATAGGCACCGAAGACCGAAATCGTCTGATCGTCGGCGGCTCCGGTGGTGTCGGTCACCCCGCCGGCACAGGCAGTCAGAGCCAGACTCATCGAAGCCAAGATCACCCGGGCTCGCCCTCTGTGGGCCCCTCTCTCAGCAGTCATATGTCGCCTCCAGTTCGCAACTTCGCTGGACGATCCTAGACCTCGAAGACCTCCCGGGTCCGGGTGAGGTGCTCGTCCCTACAGCACACGTAACTCTCGGCGTTTTGACAGTCAGCCCACGACCACTGCTCCGTCGATCCACACCATTTCGATCGGCACTGCGGCCAGCACCGCATTCCTCGGTCACTCGGATTGCTCGGTCGCTTTCCAGAACGTCAGCCAATTGCCTTGGAGATCCTCGATGGTGAACTCAGCTTGGCCCCACGGGCGGTCGGCGAGAGGATCGACGATCTTGACTCCCGCTTCACCGAGGCGCGAATAGAGCTCCTCTAAGTCCACAGCCTTCATGTAGAGAGCAATTGCCGAGGCGGAATCGAGCCGGCTCACGATGGCGGCGTTGTACTCGGGGCTGTAGAGGTTGGTCGGAATCTCGATCATGATGCGAGCGTCCTCTCGCGAGAGCGAGCTGTTCTGTTCGTCAGGTCCTCCCCGGGTGAGTTCGAACCCGAGCTGGTTCTGGTAGAAGTCCAGAGCTTCACCCATGTCCCGCACTCGGATCGTCGGGATGACTGCCCATCCGGTCATGTCAACCATCTCCCTTGAGTCGTTATGCGAGCGTGAGCATCACACCGATTCTGGCCCTAATCGAAACGTTTAGGGAGCGATTCGATCAACCCACGACCACGGCTCCGTCGATCCACACCATTTCGATCGGACCTGCCCCGAGGTCGAGAGGAGCCGTGCGGTCGAGATCGGCGCCCAGCAACGCGAGGTCGGCGCGTAGGCCCGGGGTGATGCGGCCCACCTCTCGCTCTTCAAAGGATTGATAGGCTCCCGCCGCGGTGTATAGATCGATGGCGGTGTCGAGGTCGATTCGCTGATCGGGCAGCCATCCACCAGGCGGATCGCCGTCGGAAGTCTGCCGGGTAACCGCCACCGCAATTCCCTCCATCGGATTGAGCGAGGTGACCGGCCAGTCGCTGCCAAAGCTCACTCTGGCTCCCGCCTTCAACAGCGCGCCGATCGGGTATTGCCACGCGCTCCGCGTTTCGCCGAGTCGCGGAATGGTCAACTCCACCATCGTCGGTTCGAGCTGAGCCCAGATCGGTTCGAAATTGGCGATCACGTCCAGAGCGGCGAAGCGGCGAATGTCGTCGGGATGGACCAACTGGGTATGGGCGATGGTCGCCCTCCGATCCCGGTGCCCGTGTTGAGTGATCGTCGCCTCGATGGCATCGAGGGCGTTGCGGATCCCGGCGTCGCCGATGGCATGGATGTGGATCTGAAAGCCGTCGCCATCGAACGCCAATACCGCTTCGCGCAATCCAGCCGACGTCCAATTGGCGATCCCGTGGTAGCCAGGATGGTCGGAATACTCGTCGATCACCGCCGCGGTCCCGGTCTCGATGACCCCGTCGGCGAAGAACTTGATGGTCTCCACCTTGATCCGGTTGCCGTTGCGGGCGGTCCGTGCCCTTTCCCTAGCCGCCGCGAACGCCGTTCGTTGTTGTTGCCAATGATCGGGGTCGGCGTGTAGGGCGATGCCTGCCCGGGGGAGGGTTGGATCCGAACTCGCCAGGTCGAGAAACGCTTCGACGTCCTCGGGTTGCGCCATGGCGTCCTGTACCCAGGTGATGCCATTCGCGCGAAAGAGTTCGAGAGCGCCCCGGCCTCCGGCCACCCGGTCCGCATGAGTGACAGGGGGAGTGGCGGCCTCGATGAGAGCCTGGGCGGACTCGAGCAGCGCCCCGGTAGGCGATCCATCGGCCCGCCGGACGATCTCCCCGTGGGCCGGATCGGGTGTAGTGGCGTCGATCCCGGCCCTCTCCAGCGCTACCGAGTTGACCCACCCCGTGTGCCCGTCGTTGGCGGTGAGCCAGACCGGACGGTCTCTCACGACGCCGTCGAGGACGGTGGCGTCGCCGCGGGCTTTGGGAAGCATGGCCGGCAGGTAGCCGAAGCCGCGGATCCACTCTCGGTCGGGATGCTGATCGGCATACCGGCGAACCACGGCGAGAAGCTCGGCGAGGTCGCTGATACCTGCGATGGGAGCTTCGGTCAGATGAGCGCCGCCGAGCACCGGGTGGCAATGACCATCGCGGAAGCCGGGCACGAGGGTCTTGCCCGCCAGGTCGACCTTCTCGGCCGAGCCGTCGGCGAGCGCGAGAGCGTCATCGCCGACCGCGACGATTCGATCACCCTCGATGGCGACCGCCGAGGTCCGTCGCCCGTTCGGGTCGGAGGTGATGATCGTCCCGCCGGCAAAGACTGTGCGCTTCATCCGGCCCCGGTGATGGTCCCGACCACCCCTTCGACCGATTCACCGGACCGGCGGAGAGCAAACACCATCACCCCCAGTGCCACCAGCGTCGCCGCCAACGTGACGGTGGAAATGGCCGCCAGGTCGCCGCGCAATCCAGTCCGAAGGGCGGAGAAGACGTAGACGGGAAGGGTGGTGCCACCGGACGTGCTGACGAAGCTGGAGATGATCACATCATCGAGCGAGAAGGTGAAAGACAACAGTGCGCCGGCCAGGACCGCCGGGAGCATCAAGGGCAGGGTGATCTGTCGGAAGGCCCGCCACGGGGTGGCCCCGAGGTCGGCGGCGGCCTCCTCCAAAGACTCGTCGAGACCCTGGAGGCGAGCTAACACGATCAAGGTCACCACTGCCGAGTTGAAGATCGAATGGCCGATCACCAAGCGGGCGAAGCTCCACCCCAAGTTGATGCGGACGAAAAAGATCAGGTAGGAGATGGCGTCGACGATCTCGGGCGCTACCAGGATTAGGAACACCAGGATCAGGAACGGCCTGCTCCATTTGCCGGCCCGGCGAGCGAGGGCGATCCCGGCCATCGTTCCCAGCACGACGGCGACGATCGAGTTGACGGCTGCCACCCTCACCGAGGTGGCGAGAGCGCGCTGAATCCCATCGTTTTGGAGTGCGACCCCGTACCAATCGGTCCCGAAACCGTCCCAGGTCAGCAGGAACCGTCCCCGGTTGAAGGAGTAGATGACGACGACGAGGATCGGTGTGAACAGAAAGATGTAGACGAGGACTGCGTAGCTTCGCAGCGCACTGTCCAACCAGTCCCTCCGACGCCGGGCCGGAGCAGCCGTCGTCATTCCGTTGCCATCTCCACCCTGCGGTTGCGCCTGACGATTGTCCTGACGATCAGACCGGCAGCCCCGAACACGCCGATCACCGCCAGGATCAGCAAGATCAGCACGACTGCCATTGCCGAGCCAAGCGCCCAGTTGAGGGCTGCCAGGAATTGGCTCGCGACCAGCCCGCCGGCCATCAGGCCCTTGGCCCCACCAAGGACGGCCGGGGTGACGTACTCACCCGCCAGCGGGATGAAAACCAGCAACAGCCCGGCGACCACACCCGGCATCACCAGCGGCAGGGTCACCTGGAAGAACGTCCCGATCCGGTTGGCTCCCAGGTCCTTCGAGGCTTCCCGGAGCGCCGGATCGAGCCGGTCGAGGGCAACGAACAGCGGGAAGATCATCAGAGGTAGATAGTTGTAGAGGACTCCGAGCTGGACCGCCCCACGGGTGTCGAGCACTCGCAGCGGCTCGCCCAGAAACCCGATGCTCTGGAGGAAGGTGGAAGCGGGACCGTTGGCAGCCAGCAGTATTCGCCAGGCGAACGTCCGCAACAGGAAGCTGGTCCAGAAGGGCACGATCACCAGGCCGAGGAGCACGCCCCGATACCTGGGGCTGGTCCGGGTGGCCAGAAAATAGGCGAGGGGAAAGCCGACCACGAGGCAGAGCAGGGTCCCGGTCACCGCGATGCGGATGGTGGCTATGAAAGTGTTGTTGAACGTATCGCTGAAGGTGTTGGAGTAGTTGTCGAACGACAGGCGGTCGAGGCCGATCGAGCTAGCCGCGTCGGCCGCCGGCTTGTAGCCGAAGCTGTACAGCACGATCACCAGCAACGGCACCACGAAGAATCCCACGTACCACACCATGGAAGGCAGGGCCATGATGAAGCGAGGAAGATGAAGCTTCCTCCTCGCGGGTCGTGCCATCACCGCCAAGTCGTACTCCTAAGTCGGGAGGGGGACCGCTCGGTCCCCCTCTCCGTATCTGTCAATCGACACCGCTCAGATGCCGGCGGCCGCCTGCAGGTTGTTGAAGATCTCCACGATCCGGTCCTGGGCCTCGTTGACCTCGCCTGCCACCAACCGCGCCTTTTCCTCTTCGGTGAAGAAGATGATCTCCGGCGACGGCAGATCGGCCGGCAAGAACTCCTGCACGCCCATGACCGCAGTGTCGTAGCCGTGCCACTCGGTCTCCTTGGCCGCCACTGCCGGGTCGAGGATGTTGTTGATCCAGGCGTAGGCGGCATCAACGTGGGCTGCGCTCTTGAGGATGGCCCAGGTGTCGACCCACAGCTCGGTCTTGGGAGCACCGAGGCCCCACTTGTACCTCTCGGGATCCTCGATCACTGCCACCCTGGCATCTCCGTTCCAGGCCTGGCTCAAGACGTATTCGCCGGCGACCATTGTGACCCCTGGGTAGGAGTCGAAGGCCTTGAGGTGCGGCGCCAACTCGGCCAGCAGCACCTCCTCGGCATGGTCGAGATCGGCGGAGTCCGTGGTGTTCCAATCGATTCCGTCTCGCCAGAACACGATGCCGGTGATGTCACCCGGAGCACCCAGCACCGACACCAGCCCGCTGACTCCCGGCAGGGCGGCCGTCGTTAGGAAGTCGCCCCACGTCACGAGCGGCTCGGTGATGACGCTGGAGTCGTAGACCCAGCCCGTCGAGCCCCAGTCCTTCACCACCGAGTACTTGCCGGCGATGCCATCGGTGTTTTGGAGGGCGGCAATGGCCGGGTCGATGTTGGCGGCTTTGGGAAGCCGGGACATGTCGAGTTCGGTGAGAAGGTCCTTGGCGACCATCAGCTTGATGAAGCCCGACGTCGGCACCACGATGTCGTATCCGGCCGAGGCTCCTGCCAGCTCCAGCTTCGCGATCGCCGCCTCGTTGCTTTCGTAGATGTCGACAATGACATTCACGCCGTTGGCCGCGGCGAAGGCCTCGGTGTTCTCCGGATTCTGATACTCGGCCCAGGTGTAGATGGAGAGGTCGCCTCCGATCTGGGCGCCGGTGGTGGCCACCCCCGTCGTCTCCGGCGTGCCGGATCCGTTTCCTCCGCCACAGGCTGCCAGGAACAAGCCGCCGGCGGCGGCACTGCCGATGCGGATGAAACCGCGCCGGGTCAGCTGGTAGCGCAGGTGGTTGGCCGTGGCGCGGGGCACCAGCAACCGGATCGTCTCTACTTCCTGCGTCATGCTTCCTTCTCCTTCATTGTGGCCGGAATGGCCATCTCGTTGACGTCAGCCAGAACCAGGTCCGACTGACTGCTTCCAAAAATCTGGGCGTGTTCGGGGAGCCAGGAGCACCAGACCTCCTGGCCGACCTCGAGCTTTTTAGCCTGCTGCCGCTGGCGGCGACTGAGGATCTCCTTGCCGCCGCCGGTAAGGACGACGTGCTGGATGGCGTCGCCAAGGTGGGCGATGCCGACCAGTTTGCCGCGGAGGACGTTGCTGTCCAGGCGAGGATCGATGGCGGCAACCTCGATCGATTCCGGACGAACCGTGGCCAGCCCCGGCCGGCCATCAGTGGCATCGACGGCCTTGCGAAGGCCCTTGATTCTCCATTCCTCGCCGGTCAAGCCGAACCCGTCGGCGCCGATTTGGCCGGGGAAGAAGTTCTGCTGGCCAATGAACCCGGCCACGAAGGCCGAGGCGGGCCGGTCGTAGATCTCGTCGGGATCGTCGAGCTGTTCGATGTGGCCGTCGAGCATCACGGCGATGCGGTCGGACATCGAGAGGGCTTCTTCCTGATCGTGGGTCACGTAGATGAAGGTTATTCCGAGCTGGGATTGGAGGAGCTTGAGCTCGATCTGCATCTCCTGGCGCAGTTTCCGATCGAGGGCGCCGAGCGGTTCATCGAGCAGCAGCAGGGATGGTTGGTTGACCAAGGCGCGGGCCAGGGCCACACGTTGCTGCTGTCCTCCGGAGAGCTGGCGGGGTTTGCGCCGGGCGAAGCGGGTCATCTGCACCAACTCGAGGATGTCGCCGACCCGGTTGGCGGTGGCCTGGCGTTCGAGACCCTTCTGCCTGAGGCCATAGGCGACATTCTCGGCGACCGTCATATGCGGGAAGAGGGCATAGTTCTGGAAGACGGTGTTGACGTCACGCCGATAGGGCGGGACCCCTCGCACATCCAGGCCCGAAATACGGATCTCTCCCTCGTCCGGCTCCTCGAAACCGGCGAGCATCCGCAGAGTGGTCGTCTTACCGCAACCGGAAGGCCCGAGGAGGGACAGGAACTCGCCAACGTTCACCTCAAGATCGATGCCATCGACGGCCACTACCGAGCCGAAACGCTTGGTGACATTCGCCAACTCGACCGAACCGACCTCTGCCATTGTCTCCCAGGGCATGCCGGGCGACATTAGCTTTGACAAGCAACGCGAAGGCAAACAAGCGGCTCATATCACACGGTCGGACATGAATCGGGTCCGCTCCGTGCGGGGTGGAACTTTCGCTTCCGGGATGAGTTGACCTATGGCTGGCGCGATATCGTCAGCCGTCCGACACTGCTGGGCTTGCAGTTGATCATCCTGGCCTAACGCCGCCTTTAGCAGCCTCGGGGCGGCGAGATGGCCACCCCGATGATTCTTTTCCTCACTGATGGCGACATCGTGGCGCGGGGGATCACTCAAATGGCTTTTGGCCCCGGCGGCGTGGCGGTCGGCGCTGCTCGGCGCCAACGGCGCACTCAAGAATTGGCCGATGGAGGCGCAGTCAGGACAGCCCATGACCACCGAGGAGCTGCGGTATGGCATCGGGTAGTGGTGCTGCAGCTCCGGCGCTAACAGCAGGGGTTGGGTCCTTTGCGCGAAGAACCGAATCGTCCGACACGCCTTCTGACTAGGTGACCTCCAGCCGAAAGACGGCAACTGGCGATGCTCGACCTTTGAGTTGCACGGGCCCGACCTCGGTGAATGTGAAACTCGTCTCCACCGCATCGCTCACCACATCTGCGGAGGCCAGGATCTCGCCGGCGGCGGCAAGCTCACATAGCCTGGCTGCCACTGTCACTGCCATTCCGAAGAAGTCGCGGCCCTCGGCCACCGGGATCCCTGTGTTTATGCCGATGCGGACCGCGAACACCTCGCCGGCGAGCTCGCGTTGGAGGGCGGTCGCAAAGTCAAGAGCGTCGGGCGGAGGTGAACGCCAGCATGAGACCGTCCCCGGTGTGTTTCACCTCACGTCCGTGGTGACGATCAAGGAGGGCGCGGACGAGGCGGTCGTGATCTTGGACGATCTTGAACGCTTCCTGGTCACCAAGCGTATCGAAGAGGGTGGTGGAGCCGACCATGTCGGTGAAGACGAAGGTGCGGGTCGCAGAATCGAGGCGACCGTCATCGGGATCGCTGAGCCGTCCCAGGATTGCCGCCACCTCGGAGGGATTGACCCGGATGACGCGGTTGGCGAGCTGCCCGTGGGAGATGCCGTGGACCTTGTTCACGGCGTCCGGGTTGGGGGCTTCGACGAGACAGTTGGCAAGGCTCATCGGAAAATCGACCCAGTAAGTCAGGAAGCGGACGTCATGCGCCGCCTGCACGGCCACGTCGTTCGTATGCGCCATGGCCAGGTCTTCGGAAGTGGCCTGTCGAATGTCGTGCTGGTCCATGAACAGCGGCACCATGTGAGCCTACGGTTGCGGGGCACCGATTGCGGAACGGCGCGACAGGGGCCTCGGCGATCGCGCTGTTGAAACGACTCCCTGACGCGGCATCGATCAAACCCATGCACCGATCACCGATTCGTCCCGGCGCGCACATAATCGACCCTTTTCGTGAAAGGGGTAGGTCGAGTTCACAACTGAGCTCGGCAGTTACAGCTGAATGGAGTTCGTGCCTCTAACGCCTTACCTTTGGGTCCTCCGCTCATCCAAGACTTAGGGCAACGACGTGCCGCGGAGGCAGCCGAACAGGTTTCCGCTTCCCCACCTATTCTTCATTTCGACCCGGGAGTGAGGTCGCAGACCACGAGCTCGCCGGTTCAGCTGGGATAGTCGATTCGGAGGGATTTTGTCTCACCCACGACCATGATGCCTTTGTGCCCCAGTGGGATTGGCGACATCAGCACGTTGAAGGGCTTGATTGCTTCGAGGCAGTACTCGGCATTCAGCATCCCATTTACATAGATTATCCAGTAGTCGGGCCGCTGGATATACCGGACTGCACTTAACCAGACATGCATATTCAGGCATCGTGTCTCACCAGAAACGTGGAGGAGGGGGCCCGTCGACCCGGGGCCGACATTCTCGACTATCACGGCTTGGTCGAAATCGATGCGTTCGAGCTGCTTGGCGCGCTCCTCTTCAGTGAAACCCGATTGGTCGATCGGGGTGGTCATAGGTATCTCCTTTCTGGCGGACCATACAGCTCGTGTATTCGGCGCGCCGCCGAGAAGCAGGGTCTCTGAAACCGAACCTGGAGATTTGCGTCCTAGTCGGTTGGGGCGTGGGCATCGTCGCGCCTATCGGGAAGTTAGCTGTGAGGATCTTTTGGAGTCCACGGTCTTTGGTGCGGCGATGTGCTTCCCATGGGGGAAGTGCTGCGCAGCTAAGTCCGAATGAAGCCAAAGGATCACAAGGTAAGCACCAGGCGCACTGTGTAGCCGGCCATGACCCCCCAGAAGAGTGAGGTGTAGCCGCGCTCACCGATGGAGCGGTTGATTCGTCTCCCGGTAAAGGTGGCTACGAGCATCAGGGGGACCGCGACCAGGGCGACGAGGAAGCTGTCGCCGCTGAGGAGGCCGGCCTCGGTGAAGACGGTGGCCTTGGTGGCGTCTCCGGCTAGGGAGGTCAGCGACGCCGCCCCGACGAAATGGGCACGGTCCAGCTCGAGCTGGCGGATGGCCATCCCCTTCAGCGGGCCCGAGGTCCCCGAGAACCCCGAGGTG
>JBPCQV010000133.1:0-30327 GCA_050997725.1 Acidimicrobiia bacterium | reverse complement strand
AGCCGAGGCTAGGCCGGTAGGGTGCCGGCAGTGGACCGCTTCGAACTTGCGGCTGAGTCCCGAGAGCTCCTCTCCGCGGCAGAAGCAGTCGCCGTCAAACTCACGACTCTCGCCGCCAACTCTCCGGGCCGGGTCAACCGAGAGCTGATCGCAGCTCTGGCCGAGGCTGGGTTGCTAGAGCGTCTTTTGCCCGTCGCCGGCCGAGTCTCGGCTCTCGACCTCTGCTTGCTTCGCCAGGGTGTTGCCCGGCAATCGGCCCATGCCGAGACGGCGCTGGCCATGCAGGGATTGGGGGCATATCCGCTCGTCCTCTCTGGCTCCGAAGATCTGCAGCGGCGTTGGATCCCCGCGGTTCGGGGCGGGCAAGCGGTTCCGGCATTCGCGTTGACCGAATTGGCCGCCGGCTCCGACGCTGGTCATCTGCAACTTCGCGCCGAGGCCGATGGGTCGGACAGCTATCGCCTGAGTGGTGAGAAGGCTTTCATCTCCAATGCCCCCGACGCCGACTTCTACACCGTTTTCGCCCGGAGCGAACCCACTCACGGGCGGCAGGGGATCAGCTGCTTCCTGGTCGAAGGCAATGCACCGGGCCTCTCCGGCCAACCTCTTGACCTCGTTGCTCCGCATCCGATCGGGACCCTCGTCTTCGATGACGTCGCCGTGCCCCGCAGCCAAATGATCGGCGAGCCGGGCGGCGGCTTTGGCGTGGCGATGCGCACGCTCGATCTGTTCCGACCCTCGGTCGGTGCATTCGCTGTCGGTATGGCCGAAAGTGCCCGCAACCTCGCCCTTGACCATGCTTGCGAGCGGGAAGCGTTCGGCCGCCCGATTCTCGATTTTCAGGCCGTGAGTCACCAGCTTGCCGACATGTCGGTCGAGATCGAGGCCGCCAAGATGCTCGTCTACCGCGCCGCTTCGGCCCACGATCGCGGCGACACCGCTCAGCTCACCTCGCTAGCCGCCGCCGCCAAGCTCTATGCCACCGAAGTCGCGCAGCGAGCGGTCGACGGTGCGGTCCAGATCCTGGGTGCCCGGGCGCTTGTCCACGACCATCCTCTGGCCGAGCTCTATCGCCAGGTCAGAGCCCCGCGCATCTACGAAGGCACCTCCGAGATCCAACGCAACGTCATCGCCCGAGAGCTGAGTGCGGGTCGGTGGCCGTCGTAGTTTGATTCATTCTGTGGGCTGCAACCGTCGTTGTACGACGGTTGCTACCCAGGGTTTAGCCTCTGATTGGATGATTGGAGTCGTCTTGGCCGGGGGGGGCAGCCGGAGGATGGGTATCGACAAGGCCACCGTGGAGCTAGCTGGAAGGCCTTTGATCGCCTGGGTCGTTGACGCGCTCGAAGCGGTCTGCCCTCGAGTCGTGATCTCGGGAAACGATTGGGAAGGTCGACAACGCCTTGACGACTATCCCGACTACGAAGGACCGGTGGCCGGTTTGGCTGCCGCCCTCGAGCTCGGCGACGACGTCTTGCTGGTAGGAGTCGACCAGCCGTGGGTGAGGGTCGAGACCCTGGCTGCGTTGGCTGATCGGTCCGGGACCGCAGTTCCAAATGCTGATGGAGTTGCCCAGGTCACTTGTGCTCGTTACGCCCGGACGCTCGATCTCGGCCAGAGCGACGGCTCGCTGCAATCGGTCGCTAAGAACGCCGGACTGGTAGAACGTGAAACATGGTCCACGTGGGGTGAGGACGGCCGTTCCTGGTTCTCGGTCGATCGGCCTGAGGACCTCGAAACCGGACTCGAACGTTTCGGTCCCCCTCAACCGCCGATGAGCTCGGTGTAATCAGCATTGGTTCCTCCCAACCGCTCCCGGTAGGGAGGGTTGCCCAGGCCTCGGCGTGGGGACCTCCCGGCTCCATGGCAGCTTCGCGGAAGAGGACACTCATTCCGAAGATGGCCCGGTAGTAGTCCTCGGCCGCCCGCAGGTCCGAGATCATGAGGGCCACATGTCGGAAGCGCCCCCGGCAATCGTACGGCCCCGGCCGCCGGCGTTAAGATCGCGCCGTCTAGTCGAGGTGAGGGCATGCGTGACCTGGATGGCATCAGGATCCTGGGACCGGCCGACGGGGACTTCGACCGAAGTCCCTGGTCCCGATGGCGAGAGGTGATCTCAGCCTCCGACACCGGTGACCGCGGCTCGGCGAGGTGACGGCGGTTCCCGACGAGGACGTGGCCACCCATCTCCATCCCGGCGAACCGGAAGCGCTCATCATCCTGGAGGGAGCAGTGGAACTGCACGGCGCCCAGGGCGTGGCCCAACTCCATCCCGGCGACATCGTCTTCATCCCCCCGATACCGAACACGGCCTGCGGACTCCCCAATGGTGGCCGCTGGCTGGCCATCTGGCCCATCCGAGAACGAATCCCGGGCAAGCGTTACCCCGAGTGAGGGACAGGCATGGGCCTATGCCAGATAGCCTGGCCCGGGAGTAACGAGCACCCAGAGCCGTATCGCGCGAGCGGCATAGAATCCTCGCGGAACGCTAAGCAGCTGTGAGCGCGTTTTCCCAAGTCAGAGCCCTTTAAGAGCAGCTAGCCCCCGATGTAGCTCATCTCCACCTTGGGTCGGATGCGGACGGTCTGTTCGGTTCGTAACTCCGAGTATCGGTCTCGGCGGACGCTCCATACCCGACCGATTGCTGCATCGAGCTGATCGTCGGTGGCCCCCGATCGGATCAACTCCCGCAGGTCGGTGCCGCTGGTGGCGAAGAGGCAGGTATAGAGCTTCCCATCGGCAGAGAGCCGGACGCGGGTGCAGTCGGCACAAAAAGGTTGGGTAACCGAGGTGATCACTCCGACCTCGCCCCCACCATCGACATATCGATAGCGCTGGGCAACTTCGCCGCGATAGTCGGGGTCGACCGGCTCGAGCGGGAACTCCGAGTTGATGGCACCGAAGATCTCCTTGCCCGGAACGACGTCATCGAGTCGCCATCCGTTGGTGGTACCGACATCCATGTACTCGATAAACCGGACGATGTGGCCGGTGCCGCGGAAGTGCCGGGCGATATCGACCACGGAATGATCGTTGACACCGCGTTTCACCACCATGTTGATCTTGATCGGATCAAGGCCCACGGCTGATGCCGCCTCGATTCCGTCTAAAACCGCCTGGACGGGAAAGCCAACGTCGTTCATCGACATGAACACCGTGTCATCCATCGAGTCGAGCGAAACCGTGATTCGTTGCAGACCAGCCTCTTTGAGAGCCGCGGCTTTGCGTTCGAGGAGCGAGCCGTTGGTGGTGAGGGTGAGGTCATTAACTCCGGGCATTGCCGCGAGACGGGCGATGAGATCCTCGACGCCCTTACGGACGAGCGGCTCGCCGCCGGTGATCCGGAGCTTGCGAACTCCGGCTCTCACAAAGGCCGCAGCAATTCTTTCGATTTCCTCGAAGCGGAGCACAAGATCTCGGGACAAGAACTCGAAGTCGCGGCCAAAGATCTCCTTGGGCATGCAATAGGTGCAGCGGAAGTTGCACCGGTCGGTGACCGAAATGCGGAGATCGTGCAGCGGGCGCCCGAAAGCGTCGAGGGTCATGAGATGAAATCTAGTTAGAACGGAAAACTGCGCTTAGGTCCCAGCCTCTAACGGGCTATGGCTTGCCCGAGCCGATCGGCGATTTGGTCGATCTCTCGATCGTCGATGGTGAGCGGGGGCCCTAGGACGACCGCCTCGATCGCCGCTGGGTAAACCAAGAGCCCTTCCTCGCGGGCTGCTCGGACCACTCTGTCGCGGTTGCCGGTCAATACCACGCCCAGGAGGAGGCCCTTGCCGCGAATCTCCACGATCCGATCGGAGGTGATCGCTGCAAGCGCGGTTCGGAGCTTCTCACCTTGCGCTCGGGCGGCTTCAACCAGACCTTCGCGCCGAATGATGTCGAGCACCGCTTGTCCGACGGCTGCTCCCACCGGATGATGCGAAAAGGTGAAGCCGTGGACGAAGGTGGCCCGGATCGTCTCAAACACCGACCCCGAAGCAATGGCGTGACCGAGCGGCCAGTAACCCGAGGAGGCTCCTTTGCCTGTTGTCATGAGGTCGGGTGCGACACCCCAGTGCTCCAGTCCGAACCACTTCCCGGTGCGGCCAAATCCGGTCATCACCTCGTCGGCTATGAGGAGGACGTCGTGGCGCCGGCAGATCTCGGCTACCGCCGACCAGTAGTCGGGGTGAGGAACCGCACCGGGGTCGTCGATTCCGGGAACTTGGGCGAAGCGCCCCAGCCACGGCTCGTAGGGCCCGCGGAGAGCGGGGCGGCCCGAGAGATCGAGTGCCCCGAGGGAATTGCCGTGGTAGCTGCCCTCTCGGGCGAGTACCCGCGTCCGCTGCTCACGGCCCCGAGCCAACTGGTACGCGCGCGCCATTTTCAACGCCGTTTCGGTGGCCTCCGAACCTCCGGCGACGGGATAAACCTTTGCCCCGGTCACCGGCACCAGCGACGCCACCGAGTCGCAGTAAGTCTCGAGAGCTTCTGTCGTGAAGACAGAAGCGTGGACAAACTCGACCTTCCGCATCTGTTCGGCGATCACGTCCGCGATCTCGGCCCGACCGTGACCGATCCCGGTGACGATCGCCCCTCCTGCCGCGTCAAGGAAGCGCCGACCGCTGGCGTCGGTGATCCAACACCCCGAGGCGGACACCGCTTGCAAAGGGTCAGTCGTGCGATGAAAAACCGAGCTCAGAAGTTCTTCCCCAACCACGAGCCCAGCCCGAGCGGCACTCCAATGAGGGGGATCAGCCAGCGAACGAAGGGGATCAGCGCGACAACCGCGATCACCAAGAACCCAACCAGGATCGCACCGGGTAGCGAAAGTTGCAGCCGAATCGCCCGACCAACCGCCCCGGCGAGCGGAACCATTCCGGCCAGACCTCCGACGAAAACCAAGCCGGCCAGACCGATGGCTAAGGGTAAGAACACCACGGCCAGGGGGATAGCCGCGGCGGCCGGCGAAAAGCTCAAAAAGCCGCCGAACAGCCCCCCGATGAGGAGCGGCGAGAAGGCCACACCCACACCCGCCAGCCAGGTGGGAACTGGTCGTCGGGCCGCCCGCACTGCTCGCTCCAAACGGTCGGGCCAGTAGTGGCTGGCCGTCAGGCCACCGGCCAACAGCAGCAGCCCAAACAACCCGTAGGTGAGAAACAGGAGCGCCGTCACCCGGATGTTCGGTCGCAGCGGAGTGCGATGGATGATCTCCCCACCCGGGTCCGCAGCCTCGATCACCGCGTCGCGCTCGGAGCGGTAGCCAATGTCCCCGGAAACCTGCGCTCCTGGTCCCACCGTGAGGCGACCCACGCTCACTTCCACCGATCCGTCGACGATCGCGTTGAGCGAGAGGCTGGTGAATCGCCCGGTGATGTCGCGGTTTACTTCACCGGCGACCACGCCATGGCGACCAAAGACGATGAGGTCCCGACCGATAGCGGCGCTCGCTCCGATGGTTGTGGTCCAGGCGGTGACAACGACGTCATCCTCCACGTCTCCGTTCACGAGGACGGTGGCGGCCGCGGCCCTAACCGAGCCGCCGACCGTGCCGTTGATCTCGACCCGTCCGCTGACGGCGAGGACGTCACCCGTTACTTCACCGTTGACAACAATGCGGTCGAAGGCGGAGGCCACGAGGTCGCCTTCGATGGTCCCATCAACCTGGACCGAGTTGCCGGCAGCGATCAAGTCCTCCATGACCACTTCGCCTTCGCGGACCAAAACGAAATCGGACTGGGTGGTTTCCGCCCGGGCGAGCAGCGGGATCGCCACCAGGGCGGCGATCAAGAAGAAGAAGGCTCGTTTCAAAGCGGCAACGAGAGCGCGGTCAACCGCAGGAGTGGCACCGGGAGCAATCCGAAAACCACCGTCATCGCCAACGTCGCCCACAACACGAGGCGCAGCGGAACCGTGAGCACCGGAACCCGGTCCTCGATCGGCTCCTCCATATACATGGTGACGATGACCCGCAAGTAGATGAAGAACGACACCACCGAAGCCAGCAGGGCGACGACCACCAACCATCCAAACCCCGCCCGGAACGCATCCTGAAAGACCCCGAACTTGGCGATGAACCCCGAGGTCAGTGGGATGCCGGCCATGCCCAGGAGGAGAACCGTGAGCGCGTGGGCCAGCATCGGTTGCCGTTTCGCCAGGCCCGCATAGGAGGCCAGTGGCGATCCGGCGGAGGAAGCGCCGCTGACCGCCGCCACCACCGCGTACGCCCCTACCAACTGGAAGGTATAGACCGCGAGATAGAACCAAATCGAGCCAATGCCGGCCTCGCCGGCGACGATGCCGGTGAGGATGAACCCGGCATGGGCCACGCCTGAGTAGGCGAGCAAGCGGCGAAAGTCGGATTGGACCACGGCCAAGAAGGAACCGACGATCATCGAGAGGACGGCGATGCCGGCCACCACCGTCGCCCACGTTTCGATGTAGCCCTCGAAGGCGGTGGCCATGATCCGGGCCAGGGCGGCAAATCCCCCCACCTTCGCCGCCGCGGCCATAAACCCGACCATGCCTGCGGGCGCGCCCTGATAAACGTCCGGCGCCCAGCCATGAAACGGCGCCGCGGTCACCTTGAAAGCCAAGCCGACAATCAGGAGCGCGAGCCCGATCAAGAGCACCCCCGGCTTGACAAAAGCGACCCGGGACAACAGTTCCTGCTGTTCGAAAAGCTGCAGCGAACCGGTCGCAGCGTATACCAGCGCCACCCCATAGATGAAGATCGCCGAGGCAAACGAGCCCAATAGAAAATACTTGATCGCCGCTTCCTCGGACTGGCGCTCCTGACGGGAGAGCCCGGCCACCACGTAGAGGCTGATCGAGCCAATCTCGAGGCCAAGAAACATCATCACCAACTGCGGAGTGGAAAGCATCAGCATGAACCCCGAGGTCGACAGGAGCAACAGCGCGATGGCTTCCGCCGCCCGCCGGCCCAGACTGACTATGAATCGCTGACCGGCGCCCAAACCGAGGAGAGCGATTGCGGCCAACAACAGCGTTCCAAAGATCGCATAACGGTCGACGATGAGAAAACCACCGAACGGGAGCGGCGTCCCGACGGTCTCCCCGGCTTCCAACCGGCGGAGCCACCATCCTTGGAGCAGTGCGCCGACCGCGGTCGCGAGGACGATGGCGGCCGCCATTCTGACCAGCCACTTGGGATGGGGCTTCATCTGCACATCAACGAGCAGCACTGCCGCGGCTCCCAGCCCGAGGACGAGCAGCGGTAGCAGGGCGAACCAGTTGATCTCGGGAGACGGGATCATTCGCCTTCCTCCATCAGCAATACATGCTCGAGGCGCCCCGGTTCGGGAACGACGTAATTGGTGGTGGCTTCAATCCGATCGAGGATCGCTTCGGCCGAGGGTTGCACCCGGTCGAGGAGAACCTTGGGATAAAGCCCGAGCAGCAGCATGAGGATGACGAGCGGGGCGAGCACCAGCTTCTCGCGCAGGTCGAGATCGAGCAGACCCTGGTTTTCAGGTTTGTCGGGAACTCCGGTGAAAGCGCGCTCATACGCCCAGAGGAGATAGATCGCCGCCAGCACCACCCCGCTGGCAGCGATGATGGTGTAGATCGGAAGGCTGGGGAACGACCCGATCAGGACCATGAACTCGCCAATGAACCCGTTGAGTCCGGGAAGGCCAATCGAGGCAAAGCTGGTGAACAGGAAGAGCCCGGCGAAGATCGGCATCACCTGCGCCAGGCCGCCGAAGTCGGCGATCTTCTTCGTATGCCGTCGGTCATAGATCATGCCGACGAGCAAAAAGAGGGCACCGGTGGTGATCCCGTGGTTGATGTTCTGTACGAGGCCGCCCACCAATCCCCCGGAGGTCAGGGCAAAGGTTCCCAAAACGATGAAACCGAGATGGGAGACTGACGAGTAGGCGACCAGCTTCTTCAAATCGGGCTGGACGATCGCCACCACCGCGCCGTAGACGATGCCGATCACCGCCAGGATCGCCATCACCGGAACGAAGTCGACCGAAGCCTGCGGGAACAGACCGAGGTTGAAACGGACCAATCCGTAGGTGCCGAGTTTCAGCAGCACTGCGGCCAGCAAAACCGAACCCGCGGTGGGCGCTTCGACATGGGCGTCGGGCAGCCAAGTATGGAGCGGGAACATCGGGACCTTGATCGCAAAGGCGAGGGCGAAGGCCCCGAACAGCCAGCGGGCGGTGGTGGGGTTGAGGCTGAGATCGAGCAAATCCGTATAGGCGAAGGAAGGAACCCCGGTCTCGCGCGAGGAGAGGACCGCCAGCCCGATGATCGCGGCCAGCATCAGCGCCGAGCCAAAGGCGGTGTAGAGGAAGAACTTGATGGCGGCGTAGATCCGGCGCTCTCCCCCCCAAATCCCGATGATGAAATACATCGGGATCAAGATCGCCTCGAAGAACACGAAGAAGAGAAGGAGGTCGAGGGCGAGAAACACGCCGATCAGACCCGCCTCCAGGAGGAGGATGTACATCACGAATTCCTTCAACCGATGGGTGATCGCGGTCGAGGCGGCGAGGGCGATCGGCACGAGGAGGGCGGTGAGCGCGACTAGAGGCAGGGAGATGCCATCGATCCCGAGATACCAGGAAAGCCCCCACGGCTCGTACCAGACCGCTCGTTCGACCATCTGAAAACCGGGCTCGCCGGTGACAAAGGAAGTGAAGACGAAAGCCGCCAGCGCCAGCGGTCCGATCGACATCGTCACCCCCAGCGGAAGGAAGAGCTCGCGCCGGCGCCCGGGAACCAGTGCGATCAGCACCGCCCCGACCGCCGGGAGCAGAATCAGCGCGGTCAGCAAGTCAGGCGCCTCGCCAGACGATCCAGGCGATCACGGCCACTGTTCCCAGCGCGAAGAGCGCGCCGTAGCTCCGCACCATCCCTGTTTGCAATCCGCGTCCCTTGGACGCGGCGGCGCGGACCAGCCGGCCGGCGCCGTTGACGGCCCCGTCGATGATCGGCGTGTCGAAACGAAAGGCGGCATCCTCGGCCGCTCGCAATCCCGGTTTGACGAGAGTTGCCCCGTAGAGATCGTCGACCCGATACCCCTCCAACCACAACGTCCAGATCCGGCCGAAAGCGCCTTCGAACCGACCCCAAAGCTCCGCCGGGCGGTTGTAGGTGAGAAATGCGGCGCCAGCCCCGGCGAGTCCGGCGAGCGTGGAAAGCCCGGCGAGCAGAACGAACGTACCCAGCCCTTCCGGAGGATGAGTCAGCGCGACCCCCTCGAAGGACGGCTCCAGGAAATGCTCGAGAGCAGTGCGGAAGGGCGTGTTGAGGAAGCCGCCGACGATCGAGAGCCCGGCGAGAGCGACCAGGGGGAGCGTCATCGTGCGAGGAGATTCGTGGGGATGGACCCCTTCAGTCCAGCGCGGCTCGCCGAGAAACACGAGCACGAACTGGCGAGTCATATAGAAGGCAGTGATCAGAGCGGTCACGAGCCCGACGATCCAAAGCACCCAAAACCAACCACCCCGAGCAAAGGTCACGCCGAGGATCTCGTCCTTCGACCAGAACCCCGCCAGCGGTGGAATCCCGGAGATGGCGATCGTTCCTATCAGCATCGTGGCGGCGGTGATCGGCATGGCCTTGCGCAGCCCGCCCATCTTCTCCATGTTCTGTTCGTCAGCCATCCCATGGATAACCGAGCCGGCACCGAGAAAGAGCAGCGCCTTGAAGAAAGCGTGGGTCATCAGGTGAAAGACCCCGGCGACGTGCCCCGCCGCGCCAACCGCCAGGAACATGTAGCCGAGCTGAGAGATGGTGGAGTAAGCGAGGACCCGTTTGATGTCCTTCTGGGCGAGGGCGATAGTCGCGGCCCAAAGAGCTGTCGCGGCGCCGACGGTGGCGACCACCGGCCCCGCGATGGGCGAGATCTCAAAGATGACCGCTGACCGGGCGATCACGTAGACCCCGGCGGTGACCATGGTTGCCGCGTGAATCAGCGCCGAAACCGGGGTGGGGCCTTCCATCGCATCCGGCAGCCAGACGTAGAGCGGGATCTGCGCCGACTTACCCGCAGCGCCGATCAGTATGAGGAGGCCGATCGCCGTCGCCATCCCTGGGCTCAACACCTCCGGCGCCCGTTCGAAGATACCTTCATACGACAGGGTGGAGAAGGTGGCGAAGATCAGCATCAACCCGATCAGGAACCCGAAGTCGCCGATCCGGTTGACGATGAATGCTTTCTTGCCGGCCGCATTGGCCGAAGGGCGAGTCGACCAAAACGAGATGAGCAGGAACGAGCACAGACCAACGAGTTCCCAGCCCATGAAGAGCATGGCGAAATTGCCGGCGAGGACGAGGGTGAGCATCGACGCGACAAAGAGGTTGAGGTAGACGAAGAACCGGGTGAAGCGGGCCTCGCCGTGCATGTACCCGATCGCATAGAGGTGGATCAAGGCGCCAACGCCGGTGATGATCAGGGTCATCAACGCGGCCAGCGGGTCCCAATTGATCTCGAGCACCGCGCCAATGGCGGGCATCCACTCCCAAATGGTGACGGTTACTCCATGCGATTCACCTTGAAAGAACGGCAGCGCCGCCCCCAACGCAAGAGCGAACGAACCTGCCACCGACAAGGTGGCGAGATATCCGGCGCGCGGCTCGCCGATTCGCCGACCGACAAAGTGGAGGAAGACCGCACTCGCCAGCGGGAGGGCGATGATTGTCCAGAGGAACTGGCTCATCAACCAGCCAGTTCGGAAAGCTCGTCGACCGACGCCGATTGCCGGCGGCGAAAGATCGCCACGATGATCGCTAGCCCAACCACCACTTCGGCGGCAGCAACCACCAACACGAAAAAGACGGCCAACTGCCCGTCAAGGTTGCCGAGCGCGCGACCGGCGGCGACGAAGGTGAGGTTGACGGCGTTGAGCATCAGCTCGATGCACATGAACATCACCAACGCGTTGCGGCGAATGAGGATCCCCAGGGCGCCCAAGGCAAACAACACCGCCGCCAGAATCATGTACCAGCCGGAGGTGACGCCGAGGCTCATACGCCGGCCCGCTCGGCGCCGGTATCGGCCACAGGTCGACGGAAAGAGGCCAGCGCAATCGTGCCGGCCGCGGCGATCGTCAAGAGCAGGGCCGTCGCCTCGAACGCCAGGACCCAATCGGTGAACATCGGCTCGGCCAAGGCTTGGACGGTTCCGTTTGTGGCCTGCGGATCAGCGGCGACCAACGCGATCGGCACCCAAGCAAAGCGTCCCCGGGCGACCAAGGTGACCGCGATCCCGATCGCAATCAATCCAAGCCCCAACGCCAGCCGTCGTTGATGGGGAATGGTTTCCCGGACGTCCTCTTCCTTGTCGACTCCAACCATCATGATCACGAAGAGGAAGAGCGTCAGCACCGCGCCGGCGTAGACGATCACTTGTACCGCCGCCACAAAGTGCGCCAGTTGCATCACATACAAAACGGCGATGGCGAACAGGGTGCCGAGGAGACCCATCGCCGAGTACACCGGGTTGCGCGCCTTGATGACGGTGACCCCTCCGGCGAGAGCGCCGCCCCCCATGAGGACAAACACAACCAGCTCAACCATTTTGGGTCAGGGTCACGCGTCGCGTTCTTCCTGGGAGGGTTCTGGGGCCCACGACGCCGGGCCCGGCGTCCCTTGCCATGCTTGGACGCCTTCGTAGGCCGCCACCCCGCTCGGGGCCGTGGCTCGCACCCAGCCGTCGGCGGTGGTCAACTCGGACATATTCGCCAACGGATCCTCGGGGAACATGTGGGGGACGCTGCCGTCGGGCCTCATCAACAGCTCGTTCCGGGTGTAGATGGCATCACCCCGATTCGACGTCGACATCTCGAAGAGCTGCGTCATGGTGATGGCCTCGGTGGGGCAGGCCTCCACACAGAGAGCGCAAAAGATGCAACGGAGCATGTTGATCTCGTAGACGTAGCCGTAACGCTCCCCCGGGCTCACCGGGTGCTCTGGCGGATTGTCGAGCCCGCGCACATAGATGCAACGCGCCGGGCAGGCGCCGGCGCAGAGCTCGCACCCGATGCATTTCTCCATCCCATCGGGATAGCGGTTGAGGACATGCCGGCCGTGGAAGCGTTGCGGCTTCGGGCGGAACTCCTCCGGATACTTGGTGGTGACGAGCCCGTCGCCGAAGACGGTGTCGACCATCACCTTGCCGGTCACGCGCAAACCCTTGAGGAACGCCCCTAAGCCGGCCACGTGGTCCTCAGTTCCACGGCAAGCCGAACTGGCGCACCGAGATGGCAACCGTCGAAACCATCAGCCAGACGAGGGCCGCGGGAATGAGGCGCTTCCAGCCGAGCTGCATCAATTGGTCGTAACGAAGCCGCGGCATCGTCGCTCTGATCCAAAAGAAGGAGAAGATGATGGCGTAGGTTTTGAGCAGGAACCAGACCGTCGGCAGGATCGCCGAGACGAAGGCGGGGACGTCGCCTTCGAAGGTGGGGCCGTTCCAGCCACCCAGAAAGAGGGTGGCGCAAATGGCCGACATCGAGAAGATGTTGCAGTACTCGGCAAGCTGGTACATGGCAAAGCGCATCCCCGAGTACTCGGTGTGAAAGCCGCCGACTAATTCTTGCTCAGCTTCGACGAGATCGAACGGGGAGCGATTGGTTTCGGCGAGGATCGCCAGAAAGAAGATCACGAACGCGACCACCTGGGGGAAGATGTTCCAGCGCGGCACGAACCCGAGGTAGGTGCCCGCCTGGCTGGCGACGATGTCAGAAAGTGAGAGGCTCCCGCCGACCGTTGAGGTGGAAGCGAACATGATCACCGAAACCATTGCCAGCCCCAGCGCCGCCTCATATGAGATGGCCTGGGCGGTGGCTCTTACCCCGCCGAGCAGCGGGTACTTCGACCCCGAGGACCAGCCGGCCAGCACCACTGCGTAGACCGCCAGCGACGACATCGCCAACACGAACAGGACACCGACATTGAGCTCGGTGCCTTGCAGCGGGACGAGGCGTCCGGCGATCGTGAACGGCTGGCCAAACGGAACCACCATGAACATGAGAAAGGCGGGCACGATGGCCAGCAGCGGGGCCAAGGCGAACATGCCGTAGTGGGCTTTGGCCGGGGTCACTTGTTCTTTGAAGAAGAGCTTGAGCCCGTCGGCGACGGTCTGCAACAGCCCCCAGGGCCCGGCCCGGTCGGGGCCAACCCGGTTCTGCATGTCGGCGACGACCTTGCGCTCCAGCCACACGTTGAAGACGGTGGTCAAGAGGAGAAGGACAAAAACCAAAAGCACCCGCCCGACGACGATCAGGATGTCGACAAGGTCCATTCGTCGCCGAGAATAGGGAGCGCCGTTCGCGCCCAACAAACTCGGCCTAAGTTGGAGCGATGAAGGCCGGGAACCGTGAAGTTGCCCCGCAGCTCCTCGAAAGCGAGGAGGCGTCGATCAGGCTTCGGGTCCACGCCGAGGTGCTTCGCGATCGATTTGATCAGGATCGGCTCAGCGAAGAGGTCCGCCGTTCGCCGCAGGTCAGATCATTGCTGGAGAATGTGGTCACCGACCCGGTGTACCGGAAGTGGCGGGGAGCGCATTGGGTGATAGCCGATCTGGCCGACCTGGGCTATCCGGCCGGGTCGACGGAGCTGAAACCGCTAGTCGAGCAAGTCGTCGACCGGTGGTTGGGACCGCAGTTCTTTCGCGACGACGTCGTGTCATCGAAGACTTCTCGGAAGACGAACGGCGTCCCGGTCATCGCCGGACGTCATCGTCGTTGCGGATCACAACAGGGCAACGCTCTTCGGGCGATGCTCAAGCTGGGACTCGCGGACGGGCGCGCTCACCAGCTCGCGGAAAGGTTGGTCCACTGGCAGTGGCCGGACGGTGGTTGGAACTGTGACCGGACCCCGGCCGCCGACACGTCCTCGTTCATGGAGACGATCCATCCGATGCGGGCTCTGGCGGCCTATGCGCGATGGGCCGGCGATTCCAAGGCGCGGGAGGCTGCGCTTCGCGCCGCCGAGGTTTTCTTGGAAAGGAAACTGTTCCTCCGGCGCGGTGACGGCAAGCCGATCAACTCTGACTTCCTCCGGCTCCACTACCCCCTCTATTGGCACTACGACGTGCTCGGAGGCTTGACGGCGATGAAAGAACTCGGACTGCTTGCGGATTCCCGCTCCGAGCCGGCGCTCGACCTGCTCGAATCCAAGCGGCTCGCGGATGGCGGCTGGCCGGCGGAGGCCAAGTGGTACTCAAAGTCGCCTGGGACCAGTGCGGGCGAATCAGCGGTTGATTGGGACGGGGTGGACAAGACGAGAATGAATCCGTGGGTGACGGTCGAAGCTCTCTCGGTCCTCCGCGCCGCTGGCCGGGTCTGACATGATTCAGTCGAGTGGCTGAGCAGCAAACAACCCGATTCTTATCCACCGCGGAGGGCCGCACCCAAGGAGCTTTCGGCGCACGGGAGTGGGCGCAATTCCTTGGCATCGGCGCCATCTGGGGATCGTCGTTTTTCTTGATCGCCATCGGACTGCGCAGCCTGCACCCTGCGGTCATCACCCCGCTCCGGCTGATCTTTGGCTTTTTGGCGCTGGCAATGTTCGGGGCCACCCGCCGTCCGGTAGCGCGGGGGGATTGGCCGCGGATCGCTCTGCTGGGTTTGATCTGGATGGCGATTCCGCTGTCGATGTTTCCCTTCGCCGAGGAACGGGTTTCCTCTGCTCTCACCGGCATGCTCAACGGTGCCAACCCGCTCTTCACCGCAACGGTGGCGTGGTTCTTGCTGCATCGTCCTCCCAGCCGCAACCAGCGCTGGGGCCTGCTGCTCGGTTTCATCGGCACAGTGCTGATCGCGCTGCCGAGCCTGGGCGAGGGACGGTCGGAAGCGATCGGCGTCTTTCTCATCCTGATCGCTTTGGTGTGCTACGGGTTTGCGCTCAACCTCGCGGTCCCGCTGCAGCAGAAGTACGGATCGCTACCGGTCTTCTGGCGAGCGCAAATGGTGGGCATCGTCCTTACCACCCCGCTTGGCCTGACCACCCTCGACGAGTCGAGCTTCGAGCTAGTTCCGGTGCTGGCGGTCTTGTTGCTCGGCATCTTCGGCACCGGTGTTGCCTACGTGTTGATCGGCGGCCTGGCGGGATCGGTAGGCGCCACCCGGGCCTCGGTCGCCACATATCTGATCCCAGTCGTCTCGATCGTGCTCGGGCTTTTCGTTCTCCACGAGCAGGTGAGCCCGATCAGCCTGATCGGTTCGGCGATCGTCCTGCTCGGAGCCTGGCTGGCCAGCCGCCGCGGCTTCTAGGAACCACCACGCGAACCTTAGGTTTGGGTGGTGGTGTAGCCACCACGATCACCTTAGGTTTGGAGGGGGGTGATGGTGACGACCGGGTCGTTGCCGAGAGAGGGAGTGGCGGGTTGGTTGAACGGGACGTAGGCGACGCCATGGGCGAGGGAGTCATCCTCTCTGACGGCCAGCTGCGCCGATCCGTGTGAAGTCTGAACGACCGCTTCACCTCCCATGGTCAGGCCGAGCCGGCGAAGGTCGTCGGGGTGGAGGAAGACGGCGGCGCCCGGGGCCAGATCGGCGAGCGAAGGGCTGTGGCGCAGCAAGACCCCGTCGTCGAACATCGTCCGGGCGTAATGCAAAACCAGGTCTCCCGAGGGTGACTTGCCCGGGGCATCAGCAGGGACAAACACGAGCGGCTGGGTCTCGCCATGCAATGGCACCAGAACTCCCTCAGTCATCGAGCCGAGCAGGTCCCAGGTGACCCCGGCATATGCGGGAGCCGTCGCCTCAATCTCTTTGGCGATGGCGTCGACCGAGGCCAGCCCAATGCTCGATCCCATCCTCTCGGCAAGGTCGTCAAGAATCGACCAGTCGGCCCGCGACTGGCCCGGTCCCGGGGTGACCCGGTTCACCTTTTGCACCCGCCCTTCGACGTTGGTGACGGTGCCGTCTTTCTCGGCGAAACCTTCGACCGGCAAGACCACATGGGCAAGGCGGGACGAGTCGGTGAGGAATTGATCCAGGGACACGACGAACTTGGCCGACTCGAGGGCTTTGCGTGCGAGAGCACCGTTGGGAACGTCGCGAATCGGATCGGCGCCAACGAGGACGAGGCCGAGCACATCGCCGGACACGAGTCCTTCGAGGATCCCGCCGGCGTCCTTCCCGCGACCGGCCGGCCGGCTCCCCCACGCTGAGAAAAGTTCCGGACTGATTCGGCCAGGAGCAAGGTTGGGAGCAAGACCCATGTCCAACGCTCCGTAGACGTTGGAGCGGCGGGCGAGCGGCAGGACTTTGCCGCCCTTGCCGCGAACAAAGGCGGCGACAGCTTCGGCGAGCCGGCCATCCTCGCCATAACCCGTTCGGCCGACCAGAGCGACCAACGGAGCCTCGTTCACAGCCGCAGCCAGGTCGTCGCCGTCGGACTTGAACCTGGTCAGAACCTCGGCACCCGAACCCGGCCGATAGCTGACCTTGTGATCGGCCCAATCGTCGAGACCGGTTGCCCGGGGATGCACGATCACCAACTTGGCTCCCCGCTCCTGGGCGGCGTGACGCGCCCGGAGATAGAGCGTCGGGTGCTCTTCTTTGAGGTCCGGACCCCAGATGAGGATCGTCTTGGCGTTATCGAAGTCGGCGATCAGCGCCCGGTCGGCGGTCGCGGCGAGGAATTGCGGGTCGAGCCCGTCGTCCATTTGGCAATCGACGTGGTTGGTGCCGAGCGCGACCCGGGCAAACTTGGAAAGCGCGTAAGCATCCTCGTTGGTCCCACGCGCTCCTCCCAAAACCGCGATTTGTTTGCCCGCCTGTTTGATCTCGCCGAGCCGGGCCGCCACCAGGTCGAGCGCTTCGGCCCAGGAGGCCTCCCGCATCGACCCGTCCTCAGCGCGGATCAGCGGAGTCGTCAGACGGTCCGGCGAGTTGATGTACTCAAAGCCGAATCGGCACTTATCCGACAGCCATCCCCAGTTGACGGCCTCGGATTCGGCGCCCAGGAAGCGCAGGATCTCGTTCTGGCTCGACTGGACGGTGATGTGGTCGCCAGCCGTGCAATGCGGGCAGATGGAATCGATCGCAGTGAGGTCCCAAGGCCGGGCCCGGAATCGATAGGGCTTGGCGGTAAGCGCACCTACCGGACAGATTTGGACGGTGTTGCCGGCGAAGTAGGACGAAAACGGCTGCTCCGGAAAGGTGTTGACCTGCGTGTAGTTGCCGCGATCAAGGAACTCGATCAGCGGATCCCCTGATACCTCGTCGGAGAAGCGTGTGCAACGGGCACAGAGGATGCAGCGCTCACGGTCGAGGAAGACCAGCTTCGAGATCGGAATCGGTTTTTCGAAGTGGCGCTTCTCTTCGACAAAGCGCGACTCGCCCGGGCCATAAGCGAGGGTGTGATCCTGCAGCGGGCACTCCCCGCCGCGATCGCAGACCGGGCAGTCGAGGGGGTGGTTGATGAGCAGGAACTCCAGCACCCCTTCCTGCGCCTTTTTGACGACGTCGGATTTGGTGTCGACCACCATCCCGTCGGCGACGGCATTGGTGCAGGCTGTGATCAACGCTTTACCGCGCGGTGTTTCAATCTCCACGAGACACATTCGGCACATCCCCACCGGCTTCATCCGCGGATGCCAGCAAAAGCGAGGAATGTAGGTGCCGTTGTCCTGCGCGGCCTTGATCAGCATCTCGCCTTTACGGGCGGCGAACTCATGCCCGTCGACGGTGACCTTGACCGTCTCTGTGCCTACTTGGGAGTTGATTCCTGACCTGCTCAAGGTCCGGCTGGTGATCTTGAGGGTCATGGGGCGGGCACCTTATAGACACTCACATGGCGCGGACTGACACTGGTAAACGGCTCCTTCTCCCACCCTCCCCAGCGGACTTCGAGCTCGAGCCCGGCCAGTTGCGCCATGAGGTCGAGTTCGGAAGGCCAGGCATACCGGATGTTCACGGGTCGAAGTTCAATTCCGGTTGGGGACAGCCAGACCCATTGTGAAGTCACCAGCTGATTGACCAAATCATGTTGGCTCACCTCAATCACCGCTTGTTCGCGCAGAACTTTGATTGCCTGCACTCGCTGACCCCGATCAAAGCGGCCCAGGTCGGGAACGAACGCTTCGATCAGGAAACGTCCGACGTTTTCCAAGTGGGGGACGACGTTTGCAAAGCAACGAACCTGTTCGGCTTGTCTGAGCAGACCGAAAAGCGTGTTGGAGACCAAGTAGATCAGCTTGAACTCGCCGTCGACAGCCACATTGACGAAGTCGCCCATCACAACCGGGATCTTGGCGCCGCCCGGCTTCTTTCGAAGCAGGCTGACCATTTCGGGAGAGATGTCGATGCCACTGACCTTCAGCCCACGGGAAGCCAGGGGGAGCGCCACTCTTCCCGTCCCGATCGCGAGTTCCAACACCGTTCCGTTCTCGGCTAGCTCGGCGAGCCGATCGATCATCCCCTCCGCCACCTCGGGAAAAAACGCGTCGTACCTCGCCGCCCACTCGGCTCCGTAGGTTGTCTCGTCGTAGCCGAGCATCACGCAATCAGCGGGCAGCGGCCGTCGTGGATATGGGCCATGACTTCGTCCTTGAAGTACTTGGTGATCGAGATGATCGGCGAAACCGCCGACGGGCCCAGCGGACAGATGGTGGTCATCTTCGGCGGCCACGCCAGGCCCACCGAGATGTTGTCGGAGACGTCGAGCAGCAGGTCGGCATCTACCTCCCGGCCCTGGCCGCTCTCGATCCGGCGCAGGATCAGCTCCAGCCAGCTGGTTCCTTCGCGACACGGGGTGCACTGGCCACAAGACTCGTGGGCGAAGAACCTGACCACTCGTTCGGCCGCCCGCACCACACAGGTCGTGTCGTCCATGACCACCACTGCTCCCGACCCGAGCATCGATCCGGCTTTGGCGGTGTCATCTTTGGTGATCGGCAGGTCGAGATGGTCGGGAGGCACGAACCACGGTGCCGAGGCGCCGCCCGGGATCCAGGTTTTGAGCGTCCGACCGTTGGGGATCCCGCCGGCGACATCGAAGATCAACTCCCGCCAGGTGAGCCCGTGGGGCAATTCGTAGTTGCCGGGCTTTTGGACGTGACCCGAGATGGAGAACAGGAAGGTGCCGGTGTCGGCCTCGTGTCCAAGGGCTTTGAAAGCATCGACGCCGTCGCTAAGAATATGGGGAAGGTTGGAAAGCGTCTCGACGTTGTTGACGATCGTCGGCTTGTTGTAGAGGCCCATCGCCGCCGGGAAATACGGCGGCTTGAGCCGCGGCTCGCCGCGGAGACCTTCGAGCGAGTTGATGAGCGCGGTCTCTTCGCCGCAGATATAGGCGCCGGCCCCCAGATGAACGATGACCTCGAGATCGAAGTCAGTGTCAAAGATTCCTGGGCCGAGATAGCCCTGGCGATATGCCTCCTCGACCGCTTGCTGGACGCGTCGCGCCGGCTTGGGATCCTCGCCGCGGATGTAGATGAAGGCGTGATGGACCTCGTTGGCGATCGCCGTGATGATCACCCCTTCAATCAGCTGATGAGGGTCGCGTTCGAGAAGCTGTCGATCCTTGAACGTGCCCGGTTCTGACTCGTCGCCATTGACGACGAGGTAAGCCGGGCGGGCCGGAGCGAGGAAGCTCCACTTCAGACCGGCCGAGAACGCCGCCCCTCCCCTCCCGAGCAGGCCGGAACTCTTGACAGCCTCGACCAACTCGTCTCTCGTCATCCCCACCGCGCGCTTCGCGGCCGCATAGCCGCCAGTGGCTTCGTACCGCTCCAGAGTGTGCGAATCGGTCGGATGCTCCACCATGCGTTTGGTGACCAAGAGAGGCGCGTTCACTCGGTGCTGCTCCGCACCGTGCCAAACGGCTCGTAGGCCGGGTAGGGGCCGACGGCGCCGGCGTCTTCGGTGATCGCCCAGTCGAAAGAGGGTCGGCCCCCAAAAAGGCTTTGCATCTCGTCGGTGTAGACGACCTCAGGGCGGGCCTTCCGCAGCCACTCCACGAGCCGGCGCGCTTTGTCGGTGGTGATCCCTTCGATCAGCTCGTAGTTCACCTGGACGGCGGGGGCTCCGCCGCAGGCCCCAATGCATTCGGCGTGCTCAAGGCCGATCAGCCCTTCGCTGTCGACCTGGCCGGAGGCGACGCCGACTTCCTCTTCGAGGGCATGGAGGACGTCGTCGGAACCGAGCAGCATGCATGAGATCGAGGTGCAGCAAGAAATGAGGTAGCGCCCAACCGGCTCCAACTTGTACATCGTGTAGAACGATGCCACCGAGAGCACCTGCGCGGGAGTGATCCCAACCAGCTCAGCCACACGGGCCATTCCCGCTTCGGTCAAATAGCTCTCTTCGGACATGGCCAGGTAGAGAAGCGGCATCACCGCCGACCGGCGATTCGGATACTGGGCAATGATGGCCCGGGCTCGCTCGTCGGTTGCCTCCGGCCACTTGCTCATCGCAATTGAGGATACGCGACGAGCCACCGCATCGAAATTCACCGGAACTGGGTTGCGGTTTCGCGGCGCGGGGGGGGAGAAGAGCCAACACAAAAGGTTGGGCCGGGGAGGCCGATAGCCTGCAAACGGTGTTCCTCGACCCCCAGAACCTCATTGTCACTTTTGGCACGATTGGCCTGTTTTTGATCGTGTTCGCCGAGTCGGGGATGTTCTTCGGGCTCTTCCTTCCCGGGGACTCGCTCCTCTTCACCGCCGGCCTCTTTGCGGCGGACGGCATTCTCAGCCTCCCGCTAATCCTCGTTGGGTGTTTCATCGCCGCCGTGGCTGGTGACCAGGTGGGTTACTGGTTCGGCAAGCGGGTGGGACCGGCTCTGTTCCGCCGCCCCGACTCGCGGCTCTTCAAACAGGAGTATGTGGAGCGAGCCCAAGGCTTTTTTGCTCGCCACGGCGCCAAGACCATCGTCCTCGCCCGCTTCGTCCCGATTGTGCGGACCTTCGCCCCGATCCTGGCCGGCGTCGGCAGGATGCCCTACCGAACCTTTCTCAGCTTCAATGTCATCGGCGGCCTTCTTTGGGCAGTCGGCGTGACCTTGCTCGGCTTTTGGCTTGGCAATCTGATCCCTGACATCGACCGTTATCTGCTGCCTATCATCGCCGTGATCATCGCCCTGTCCGTTCTGCCGATGGCTTTCGAATGGTGGCGTCGCCGGCGCGAGCCGGCCAAACAGCCGAGCTAGGGCTGTTTCATGAACCATTCGACGAACCGCTGGCAGCGCCCGTCGGGAGCGAAGGTCAGCTCCCACATGTTCCAGTAGAATCGCCCGTCGCCATAGGTGGTCGTGCCGACCGCAGTCGCCCAGTCCCCTTCTACCAGATGCGGCTGATAGTTGGCGTTCCAGCTTCCCGGTTCGTCTTTGTCCTCGAGCCAGTTGTCGGCGATCGCCGTGTTCCCTACCACCGGCTCGTCGTAGGGGTGATAGCGATATTCGGCGTCCTCGGTGAAGAGCGATTCGATCGAGGCTCGGTTATAGCTGCTCCAAGCGGCGACGTATCGGTTGAGCCAGTCTTGGACCGCCTGCCGATCGATCACCGGTCGACGTCTCCCATGACCGGGTCGAGCGAAGCGATGGTGGCGATGGTGTCGGCTATCAGCGAGTCGGCCATCATGATCGGCAGCGCCTGCAAGTTGTAGAAAGAAGGCGCCCGGGTGTGCATCCGGTAGGGCTTGCCTTCGCCGGTTGAAACCAGATAGCACCCCAGCTCGCCCCGCGGCGATTCCACCGCGACATAAGTCTCGCCCGCCGGCACCCGGAATCCTTCGGTAAAGATCTTGAAATGGTGGATCAGGGCTTCCATCGATTGGTCGATGCGCATTCGCGGCGGCGGCGTGACCTTGCGATCGTCCGAGCGATAGTCGCCTTTTGGCATCGCCTCGGCAGCTTGTTCGACGATTCGCGCCGATTGCAGGATCTCCTCGATACGGACTCGGTAGCGGTCATAGACGTCGCCGCGCGTCCCAAGCGGGACTTCGAACTCAAATTGCTCGATGCCGGCATACGGAAACACTTTCCGCAGGTCCCAGTCGACGCCGGCCGAACGCAGGGTCGGTCCAGTGATGCTGTAGGCGAGGCACTCCTCGGGAGTGATGACCCCGACGCCGCGAGTGCGTCCCGTCCAAATCGGATTCTCCTTGAGCATGTCGTCGTAGTCGAGGACTCGCCTTCTGATGTCCTCGAGGATGGCTTTGACGTCTGCCCTCCAACCGGGGGGCAGATCGGCAGCGACTCCGCCGGGGCGAATGAAGTTGTTGTTCATCCGCACCCCCGTGGTCTTCTCGAAGAAGGCGAGGATCTGCTCGCGGTCGCGGAAGCCGTAGGTCATGATCGAAACCGCCCCGATGTCCATGCCGTTGGTTGCCATCGCGACCAGATGGGAAGAGATCCGGTTGAGCTCGGTCAGCAGTACTCGAATCGTGTCGGCCCGTGGGGGGACCTCGATCCCGAGCAAACGCTCCACTGCCATCGAGTAGCAGTGCTCGTTGTGGAAGGACGCGAGATAGTCCATGCGGGTGACGTTGGTCGGACCTTGCATGAAGGTCAGCTCCTCGCCCGTCTTTTCCATCCCCGTGTGGAGGTAGCCGATGACCGGTTTGGTGCGACGGATGATCTCTCCTTCGAGCTCGATCTGCAGTCTCAAGACCCCATGCGTTGACGGGTGCTGGGGGCCCATGTTGACGATCATCCGCTCGTCGTCGGAGATCTCGTCGTCGAAGACGTAGTCGTCGGTGACGACGGACCCGAGCTGTTCGCGCAAACGAAAGTCCGTTTCCGTCGAGGCCATCTCCTGGGCGCCCTCGTCGGTGGTGCTCGTGTCCCAATCCGGCTCTTCGGTGCCCGAGATCCAGAGATCGACGTCCTTCGATTTGGTCATCAACGAACCTTGTGAGAGGCCTTGAACTGGACCGGGACCGAACCGACCGCAAAGTCTTTGCGCAACGGATAACCCTCCCACTCGTCGGGCATCAAGATCCGGGTGAGGTCAGGATGATCGACGAAGTTGATGCCGACCATGTCGAAGGCCTCGCGCTCGGCGTAGTTGGCGCCCGGCCATACCGGCACCAATGAAGGGACATCGGAGTCGACTCCCACGATGATCCGCAAACGCCGACGATGCTGGAGGGAGACCAAGTTGACGACCACGTCAAAGCGCGGCTGACGGGAGAGCCAGTCCACCGCGGTGACGTCCGACAGGAGCTCAAATCCAGCTTTGAGGGCGGCCTCTCCAAGAGCACGCAGCTGATCGGCCGGGAGTGCGACCACGTCCTGGCCGGCACTCGTCGCCCAGCTCGCATCCGCAAAGGGCTCGATCAGCCCTTTCAGGATCTCGTCCGAGGGAAGCAGCCGGGTCTCCTCCGCCGCCACCTCGGGATCCTGGCTCTGATCGGTCATGCCTTGCCCGCCATGATGTTGTCGTGCAGGGTGAGGATGCCGTGCATGAGGCTCTGCGGTCCCGGCGGGCAACCGGGAACGTAGATGTCCACCGGCACCACCTGATCTACTCCCTGGACCAGTGCGTAGTTGTTGAACATTCCTCCGGTCGAGGCACAGGCCCCCATCGAGATCACCCACTTCGGGTCCGGCATCTGGTCGTAGACCTGGCGCAGAACGGGAGCCATTTTCTGGCTCACCCGGCCGGCGACGATCATTAGATCAGCCTGCCGGGGGGAGGCCCGCAAGCGCTCCATGCACAAACGCGCGGGGTCGTAGTGAGCGGCGCCGGTAGCCATCATCTCGATAGCACAACACGCCAGGCCAAACGTGGCCGGAAACATCGATCGACTCTGCGCCCAGCGTGCCGCCTTGTCGATCGTGGTCGTGAGAATGTTGGTCGGCTGAGTGCGACGGACGCTCACGCCGCCTGATCCTCTTCGACGGGCAAATAGCGGGCCCGGCTGCGAACATTCCAGTCGAGCGCGCCACGCTTCCAAACGTAGACGAGCGTTTCGAGGACGAAGAAGGTGAAGATCCCCATCGCGGCGACGCCATACCAACCAAGTTGAGGAAAACGAGTGGCCCAGGCAAACAAGAAGATGATCTCGACATCGAAGATCACAAATAGCATCGCCACCAGATAGAACTTCACCGGGAAGCGTTGCACGGGTTCGGTTTCAGGCAGGATCCCGCATTCGTACGGAGCGAGCTTCTCGGGAGTGGGGTTGTGCGGGGAGAACAGCTTGGAGACGAAAAGCGAAACCCCGACGAAAGCGACGGCGAGGACCAACATGATCGCAATCGGCAGGTAATCGACCAGTTGCATACCTGAGATGAGCTTAGGAGCGTCGAATTATGAGTCAGTCCGCAGGACTGCGGTACCAGGCCGTGTGCCGCCCTCTACACCTAGCCTGAAGAGACGACCCTCTTGAACCGGCGCCAGAGGCCGCCGAGTATCCGGACGGCCCAGCCAGCAACTCCTGTGCTGTTCCCACCCGACTGGACAGGAGCCATCACTCCCGCGTCCATGGTTCTGGTTACAGCATCTCGCAGCGAATCGAATCTCCAGTTCAGGCCGCGGTTGAAAGGAATGTCCTTGGAGGAGCAGGTCGCACGGACAAGACACCGGGTTGGGGTGAAAAAGCGTACCTCAATCGCTTCAAAACCCATGAACTCGCACATGTCCTGCACGCAAAGACCGGAGGGCTGCCACCACATGCCGGCAAAGAAGCGTCCAAAGTTTGCGTACGACTGTTCGAAATCGTCGACAGCATTCGTCTCGATGAGTAGCGTGCCGCCGGGTTTCAGCAGCTGGCGCATACCGTAGAGACCGACCAACATATCGCTCAGGTGGTACAGCACCCCGCTGAGCAGGATGAGGTCGAGACTCTTCGGCGCAATGTGTTCGGACAAGAAATAGACGGACGATTCGACCGTTTTGATGTTCTTCTGCTCGAACAGCTCGGCCAGGTAGGCGCATTGCTGAAGGTGCTCCGGAATCTCATCCACTGCGTAGACGATCGTGGGATTCCGCGCCGAGAGGTAAAGGGAATGCCCTCCGGAGAAACAACCGACGTCGGCCACCGCGCGACCCGTGAGGTCTGTTGGCCACCACCCCCATTTGTCCAACAGTCCGGCGACGTCCAGGTAGTTCTCGCCGAGAATGCCGTCCTTGGTGAACAGGCCAAAATCCATGGTCTGACCCCAGCCATACTGGGCCTGGACGGCCAGTGAGTCCAGCTTTTCCGTAATCTGCTGCAAGCGGTCGGGAGCGGTGTCGGGAGGCAGCTGAAAGGGCCACATCGCCTTAGGCGCGGTCGGATAAGGCATGAACTCTCTCCTCACACCAAGGTTGATGTTCTCGCCGGGAACTCTATCTGGCCCATCGCCAACGTGCTTCGATCGGGTCTTTCACTGATTTAGTCAGTGGGCCGGCAGGACTTGAACCTGCAACCCGCGGATCATCAGTCCGGCGCTCGGCCACGAAAACGCCCGAAGAAACTCGCCATTTTTGACGACTTGACTGCGCCTGCGCCACGTCCTACAGCCGCGGCCTTTAGCGGCTGGCGTCAGCTGATGGCGCGTGGCGAAAGTCGACCACCAGCTCCATGCCGAGCGCCTCTGCCACCCGATGCAGAGTGTCCAGACTCGGAGTGACTCCCCCGGCTTCGAGACGAGCAACAGTTGGCTGATTGGTTCCCATCCGCAGAGCCAGTTCGGCCTGGGTCAACCCAAGGCGCTCTCGTTCGGCCCGCACCCGTGCTCCTAACTCGAAAGCCTCTCTGGCCGCTGCATAACCGGCTCTCCGCGTTTTGGTGTCGGCTCGGGCCGACTTGACCGACTCCCAGCCCTTTCGCTCACTCATATGCGTCCTCCAGGGTATGGCCCTCGGCGATGCACGTCTGCATCGCCGGCCTCGCTCGTTCGACTTCCGCCGTCTCCCGCCGCCGCTGTTTGCGAAACACCGTCAGCAGGATGATGCGGCGACCCGTCGCGATGTAATGGCTGATCCGAACCGCATCACCCGACACCCGAGATAGAAGCGAAGCTCCCGCAGCTTGCCGTTCACCTGCCGGGTGTTCGGCTCGCCCAGAAGCGCTCCTCGTCGGCGAGCAGCTCGATGTAGAACTCGACCCGATTGAATCGAACGTCCGGCAGCGCCTCCAACCACTCCGCCACCTCTGGCTCGAGTTCGACCGTGCCCCATGAAACCCACCCAGCTTGACATACCACGAATGATATATCAAGCATCGCGAAAGTACAGGGCTCAACAGATGCGGCTGGAGCATCGACGGACAAAACTACGCAATCGAACGGCCCAAGGACTGTCGGGAGGCTCCGCAAGCCCCCGACCGGAGAGTCTTCAAGAGTGGGCCCGGCAGGCTTCGAACCTGCAACCGACGGATACTGAGTCCGGCGCTAGGCAACCGGGAAGGGGCGGACGAGGGCCGCGAGCATGTTGTAGGCCCGCTCCCCGGTAGCTTTCTCGTCCTCGTCGAGGAGGTTCGACATGACCTTCAAGGTCCATTCCATCAACGGCCGGTTGCGTATCCCGACCTGTGCCAGAGTTCGCATCACGGTCGGGTTGGCGATCAGCTTGACGAAAACCCGCGCCATCTTGTAATAGAGCCCGAACTCGTCGTTGAGGGTCTTTTCGTAATCGGCCAGACGGGCGGGGTCGTCGGCGGCGAGCGCCTCGCCGATGAAACGGGCGGCGATAGCGCCGGTTTCATAGGCGTAGGAGATCCCTTCGCCATTCCAGGGGTTGATTGCCCCGGCGGCGTCGCCGATCGTCAACCAATTGGGCCCGGTGAGCGGCGAACGCGAAAAGCTCATTGTCAACTTCCCGCCGACCGGTTCGGTGAGCTTGGACTCGTCCGAGAGCCCCCAGTAATCAGGGGCGATGCGGACGTAGTCGGCCATCATCTTCGAAGTGTTGACTCCCTTCCACCGCTTGTTGGTGGAGAGCAATCCGACCCCCACGTTGACGGTGCCATCGCCGAGAGGAAAGACCCATCCATAACCCGGCATGTTGTCGCCGTTCTCGTCGCGCATGTCCAATTGGCTTTCGAGAAACGGGTCCTGCGAGCGCGGCGAGGTGTAATAACCGCGCGCGGCCATTCCCATCGGGTAGTCCTTGCGCCGCACCGTCCCCAACTCGCGGCCGAATCGATTCATCGAGCCGTCGGCAATGACGACAAAGGATGGGTTGACGGTGCGGGTCTCACCATCATGGACGAGATCGACGCTGACCAGCCGGCCGTCTTCGATGATGGGGAGAGCCTCGGTCTTCTCCAGCACCTCGGCCCCCTGCTTGCGGGCCAGCGCCGCCACCTGGGCATCCAGGTCACGCCGGCGGATGACCCCGCCCCAGTTCGGATACTTCGTGTGGTCGGGCCAGGACATTTCCATAAAGAGCTCGTCGCCGGCATAGGAGCGAAGTCCGGTGATGCGGTGAAACTCGGGCACCGAGAAATCGAAGCCCATCTCGGCCAGCCAGTAGATCGCTCGCGGGGTCAGCCCGTCGCCACAGGTCTTGTCCCGGGGAAACTCCTTCTTTTCGACGAGGGTGGCCTGATGGCCGTTCCGGGCGAGCCAATAGGCGGCCGCGGAGCCGCCGGGGCCGCCGCCGATAACAAGGACTGAGGAATCGGACACCGTTCAAAAGGTTAGGGCCATCCATTCTGTGGGTAGCAACCGTCGTTGGACGACGGTTGCTACCCAGGGTTTGCGGGGAGGACCAATATGGGGGCCAATGCGTGAGATTCCGCGGGCCACGGTGGGAAGACTCGCTCGCTATCTGCAGGGACTCGAGGAGTTGGGGCGAAGGACGGTTTCCTCCGCCGACATCGCCTCCGCGGTCGGGGTCAGCGCCGCCCAGGTGAGGCGCGACCTCTCCTACCTCGGACACCAAGGAATCAGAGGTGTTGGCTACGAGACGAGCCATTTGCTCACCGCCCTCCGGCGTGAGCTGGGGCTCGTCGATCGGGTGGGGGTGGCAATCGTTGGCGCCGGCAACCTCGGGCAGGCATTGGCCGGCTACGGCGGCTTTGAACATCGCGGCTTCGTCGTTTCGGGCATCTACGACATCGACCAGGACAAGGTCGGCACTTCGATCCACGGCCATCAGGTCCGCCACCTCGGCCGACTGAGCGCCGATGCGGCCGATCGCCTCTTTGCCATCGCCATCATTGCGACCCCGGCCGATGCCGCCCCCGAGGTCTTGCAACGGCTTGCCGCGGGTGGAGTCCGCTCAGTGCTCAACTTCTCCCCCACGGTTTTGAAGGCGCCAGCCACCATGGAAGTGAGAAACGTCGACCTCTCGACCGAGCTGCAAATCCTGAGCTTTTATCGGGGGCGTCCTCCCAACGGGGCGCTGCCCGGCGACTGACTAAGCGGTGCCCTCGGCCAGCTCCTCATACTGCTTGAGGGCCACCAGGAAACCAGCGAACAAGGCCGCCGACACCACTAGGTAGGCGATCGGGATGATTCGAATCTCGAAGGCATTGAGCCCTTCGATGTCGGCCGGCCGGGGTCCGCGCGGGGCGTAGATCACAAAGAGCATCGACGAGATCGTCAGCCAGCCGAAGATCCCGGCGCCGGCAAGCAGCAAACCGAGCCGGCGGCCATTGTTGGTGTACAACAGGAGGTAGATGCTTCCGTAGAAGATGGCAAAAGCCGCCAGTGTGAGAATGATGCCGGTGATGAAGAGGTTGGCTGAAAGCAGCTCTCGGAAGAACTCGCGCATTACTCATCGCCTCCGGTCATCGCTCCCGAGCGGAGATAGCTTGCGATCAGCGAGATGTCCTCAGCGCTCAGGATCTCACCAAACGCGGGCATCCGCCCGCTTCCGATCCCGTTGACGCCGTATGCGGTCTGGGCGATCGAGCCTTGGGTGATGAACCTCTCCAAGTCCTCCTGAGTCAGGAACTGGACATTGGGACGCTCGTCCCACAACGCCGGACCAAAGCCACCAGAACCCGCACGCTGGGTGAAGGGAAGGCCCGCCGACCACCCGGCGGTGTGACAGCGCGCGCAGTAGGAGTTGAACAGATAAACCGCCCGGCCCGCCTGTTCGCTGTCGCCACCGAAGCCGATCGCCGCCACCTCGTCGATCTCGATGTTCCACAGCTGCTGCTCGGCCGCTTCCTGCAATTTGGCGAGGCCAGCTTCGGCTACGGGCAGAAGACGATCCAGGTTGTCGCGGGTGACGGCAAGTTGCAGCGAGTTGGATTCGGCCGCAGAGACTCCCTGTTCGGCCGTCGAGAGATCGGACTCGCCGGTGACCGTCTCGTCATTGGCCGGATCAAGCGTGAAAGCCGCCAGGCCCAACGGACGGACCGCGGCGAGGCCCTCGGTGAGAAGACCCGAGATCTGTCCTTCGGCGCCGTCGGTGATCCCATCACCGTCGGCATCGTCACCGGTGGAGGCCATCGCCTCCCCGATCCTGGCGACGTAGCTGGCCAGGATCGGGTTGCCCGCACTCGCTTCCTCTAGTCCGGCGAGCATCTCTTCGAGCACTTCGGTATCGGGGCGCTCGTTGGACTGCGAGTTGGCGGGGTCGAAGCGAACTGACTCGACCCCAGCCAAATTCCAAACCGCCACAAACTCCGCCGAGAGCTCGCTGAGGTTGGTCTCCGCGATGTCGGAGAGCCCATCGCCGTCGGTGTCGATCCCGACACTGGCACCTTCCAACTCCTCCCGCATCTCCTCGGTGATGGCGACTGCCCCATCCGCGAGATCGGGTGCGCGTTCGATGTTCGCCACCAACTGCGCCTGCTCGGCGATGGCGTCGGTCACCGTTTGCTCGGCGCTGGCCAGCCGTTGTTGTTCGGTGTTCACCTTGCTCGTCATCCGAGACAGCGCTTCTTGCTGGCCGATCTGGATCGACTGGATGTAGTTGACGATGTCTTGGACCTGGTTCTCGTTCATTGCCCCGCCGCCGGCCAGCCCCCAGGCGGGCATCGGGGTATTGGGCCGGCCGTAGGTCACCCAAAAGTTGACCTCGTCGGCCGAGTACCGAAAGAAGATGTCGTCGAGCGACGGCACATGCCAATCCGTCGCCACCTGCGAGCGCTTCTCGATGTAGGAGGCCGTGCCGCCTGAACCCCCCGGTCCGTGGCAGTTGAAGCAACCGAACTCGACCACCAATTCGGCACCCCGATCGATCGATTCTTCTCCGAACTGCTCGACAAAACTTTCCTGACGTTGGGTTTCGCCCAAGAAGTAGAGCGGAAGGCTGACCGCCAAGAAACCGGCAAAAACGACTGCGCCCATCTGGACCCGCTCGAGCCGCCTCGTCTCGAGCTCCTCGTCGGTCCGGCCGGGCGCCAGGTTGGAGGGCACCTGCTCCTTGCCGCGGCTCCGCAACGTCGAGACGAGAAGGAATGCGAGCCAGGCCACACCAGCGATCACCGCCAGGGTGATGACGAGACTCGACGACATCAGTGC
>JBPCQV010000127.1:0-25745 GCA_050997725.1 Acidimicrobiia bacterium | reverse complement strand
CGTCCCAGCGGGTGGACCGAGGGGACGCGCACCCAGGAGAGGATGACCCAAATCAGGATGGCCCAGGTGTAACCCAGGATCAAATAGCAGACGACGATCAAGGATCAGTCTTCGTCCGCTAGCTCATAGACCCCGAGGCGTTGTAGCCGGCGCCGCTCATCCCGACTCAAGGTCACCCGCGGCGGCAACACGATCACCAAACCTTCGCCGACTTTGCTCATGGTCCCGTCGAGGGCGTATATCAACCCACTGCCAAAGTCGATTACCCGCCGAACCAAGTCAGGTTCGGTGCCCCGCAAGTCGAGCACCACCGGGACCTTGTCGCGAACCCGGTCGGCCAGGATCTTGGCGTCGCCGAACTCTTCGACCAGCACGATGTCGGCTTGGACATCGATCGGCCGGACCGCTCTCACCGGTGAGTCAACCGAGTCGCCGGGCCGGAAGGCCGTGGTTCGAGAGTTGGCGCTCGGCGGCTCGACCCGACGACCCTCCACTTGCGCATAGGTGTCGATCGGGCGGGAGTCGTCACGCCTCGGGTCACGCCGATAGCCGCCGCGCGAATCCGAGTCGGGATCGTCTTCCCAGCTCGCCCGTCCACTCCGGTTCGAGTCGCACCATTGACCCTCGGGCCGCCCCGACCCTCGCGACCGGCGAGAGTCGTCATTCATCGAGTCTGAGTCATCAGGGTCTTCGTCAACGAGACCCAGATACACGAGAGCTTTGGAGAAGAGAGATGCCATGTCTTGGGCCCTTTTCGAGGATGTCCTTGTGTGGGTCTTTTTTGGGGTGCCTTAGTTTGGCACCTGCCCAAAGATAGCCCGGCCAACTCGGACAATTGTGGCTCCAGCGGCCACCGCAACTTCGAAGTCGTCGGTCATCCCCATAGATAGCTCGGTAGCGTCGGGGATCAGTTGGGTGACCTCGGCGCCGATCTCGGCCAGTTGCCGGAAATAGGGCGCCGCCTCTTCGGGCGCCGCGACTGGTGGCGGGATCGCCATCAATCCCTTCACTTCGATGCCCAAAGCCCGCGCTTGCGCACACATCTCGACAGCCTGGCCGGGGTCGACCCCGTGCTTTTGTGCCTCTCCTCCGATCCTCACCTGCACCAACGCCGGTGGCGGCGACCCTGGGCCCTTCACCCACGCGGGGCCCAGCTCCGGCCGGTCGAGCGAATGCAGCAGCCCCACGATTGGACGGACGATTCTGACCTTGTTCGTCTGCAGCGGTCCGATGAAATGCCAGGCGATATCGGAGGGCAACTGATCTACTTTGGCGGCCAGCTCTTGAGCGCGATTCTCACCGAAGTGCTTCTGGCCCTGCGAATACAGGGTGCCGATCTCCTCGACCGACCGTTCCTTGGTGACAACCACCAACGTGACGGACTCGGGTCGGCGTCCCACTGATTCGGCGGCGCGGGCGATGCGCGCCCGCACCGAGTCGAGCCCTGTCATCGCTCGAGCCAGGCCAGGGCGGCCATGCGGGCCTGCGAGGCATCGCGGCGATGGCTCAAGAAAGCTGAATCATGAAACGTGCATCCGCCCGAGCTTTGCACCTCGAGCTCCTCCAATTGGGCGGTGATGATTCCGATGAGGTCGACCGAGGTTGTGCCCCAAGTGGTGGTGGCGAGGTCTCCGGGAAACAACCGGGCGACCTCCTCACCCACCTCGAAGCAGCAGGGCCCGATGGCCGGGCCAATGTGGGCGACCGTCGGTGCGATCCCGGCAGCACGCATCGCCGAGACCAGCTTGGGAACCACTTCGGCATGCGCCCCCCGCCAGCCGGCATGGGCGACGCCAACCCCACCTTCGCCGCCGATCACCACCCCAGCGCAGTCGGCGGTGAGCACGGCCAATCCCAGGCCAGAAGTGGTGGTGAAGACTCCGTCGGCCTCGCCGGCTTCGCCCGCTGTCGAGGCTTCGACGATGTGTTCGCCGTGGACTTGGCGGAGGGTGACCCAGGCTTGGGGAGCGCCAATCCCTGACGCCCATTCCCGGCGGGAGCTCAGGTCCCCGCGCAGATCGCCGTCGGCCGCTTGGCTAAATCCGACCCCGACCGTCACCCCTGAACGAACGACGGAATATCAACCGCGTCCCCTGGGCGGGTAGAGCCCGACCGGCCGGAGCCGCGCTTGCGATCGAACCCGGCGGCGATCACCGTGACCCGCATCTCTTCGCCGAGGTTGTCGTCGATGATCGCACCGAAGATGATCTCGGCGTCCTCGTCGGCGTGCTCGGCTACGGTTTGAGCTGCCTTCGTTGCCTCGTGCAGCGTCATCGACGTCGGCCCGGCGACCGACAGCAGCACCCCGCGTGCGCCCTCCATTGAGGTCTCGAGCAGCGGCGACGAGATCGCCCGTTGCGCGGCTTGCCCGGCGCGCTCGTCTCCGGTGCCGCGGCCGATACCCATCACTGCGGTGCCGGCGTCTGACATGATGGTTTTGACATCGGCGAAGTCGACATTGATCAAACCTGGGGTGGTGATCAGATCGGTGATTCCTTTCACCCCGTTCATCAACACATCGTCGGCCAAACGGAAGGTCTCAGTAATCGGGGCCTTGGGGTCGGCGACATCGAGAAGACGGTCGTTGGGAATGACGATCAACGTGTCGACGGCCTCTCTCAGTTCCTGGATCCCCTGCTCGGCATGGAGGGCGCGGCGACGACCCTCGAACCCAAACGGACGCGTGACTACGCCGACCGTCAACGCCCCCAGGCTGCGCGCCACTTCCGCTACCACCGGCGCCCCGCCGGTGCCGGTGCCCCCGCCTTCGCCGGCGGTGATGAAGACCATGTCGGCCCCTTTCAGCACCTCTTCCAGCTCGGAGCGATGACCATCGGCCGCCGCCCTCCCCACCTCGGGGTTGGCTCCCGCGCCAAGACCCCGCGTCACCTCGCGGCCAATGTCGAGCTTGACATCGGCATCGGACATCAGGAGAGCTTGGGCATCGGTGTTGAGGGCGATGAACTCGACTCCTCTTACCCCGGCCTCGATCATCCGGTTGACGGCGTTGACCCCGCCGCCTCCGACACCGACGACTTTGATCACCGCCAAGTAGCCGGCGGGTTGGGTGACACTACGTTGACTAACTCTGGGCGCGCTCATTTCTCGATCTCCAATTGAAAGGGAATGTTGGAAGGTGAACTAGAGGTTTAGCCCGTGACTAGTCGATTGTAAACCTTATAGCCTTAAGTTCAACTTGAAGGTGACACTTGTGGGGAGCCCGAAGTTAAATCGCTCACGGAGACGCCATCGAAGTTTGTCTCACAGGAATCCGATTTTCATACTTGGGTGCCGCGCGGTTGGGCGGGGATTAGCGCGGGCTGGGAGGTCCGATGACTGTCGTCGAGATGTCTACGTAAATCTCGACAAAGGGAGAAGGCGGACCAATCTTGATAGCTCTCCCCACAAATTCGGCAGGGTGGCGAAGGCTTACAAGCAAATTCGGCATCAGCGGTACGGAATCCGTTTCGCTGGTACCAGATTACGTTTTAGCCGTTCCCTACCTGCCGAATTTGTTGTCAAAAGTGACCGGCCCCCCTAGTCACATCGCGTGTCGTGTTCGTGCTGTGGCGACGATCGTTTTGCGGTCAGGCGTGGTCGGGGGCAGGTGTGCGGCCCGGGCACTGACGGAGGGGTTCCAGTACGAAGAAAGTCGCCTCGGCCCGAAACCGCCCGGCAGCAAAGAATGCGTGGCCGATCAGCAGATCTGGGCCGTCGTCGGTCGCTACCAGGTAGTCGCGTATCCTGCCTGCCGGATCGAGGGGGCTGCGGGCGAACCGACCGTAATCGAGCATCAGCGCGTCCAAATAACGGTTATCGCGGGTGGTGGGATCGACGGGGCCTACGCCGAAGAAGGCGAAGGGGTTCGGGTCGGGCAGCCCCTCGCGAAGCCACGGTTCGGTGCGTGAACCGCGTTGGACGCGTCGGTTGTATCCGTAGTCACCCTCAAAGCCCTTCACGAATCGATCGACTCCAGCCAGGTGGGCCCATCCGGCGGTATTGATGCCGCGGTACTCCCAACCGGCAAGGATGTCCCGGTCTGGTTGTCGCCCTCGAATCATCCGCGCCACCAAATCCCTCCTCGGAAGGTCAGCCAGCGCGAGGAACGCGCCCGACGGATCTGCTTCGCTCATGCCAGCGCCCCCAGGTCTTCCGCCACGGCCATGGCGCACCGGCTGCTCAATGCCATGATCGTCTCCATCGGGTTCACGCCAACGGGGGAGGGGAACAAACTTGCATCCGCCACGTGCAGCGAAACTGTGTCCCACACCCGGCCGAATGGGTCGCAGACGTGCCGAGTGGGGTCGCCCCCCATGGCGGCCGTTCCCATCAGGTGCACTGTGAGCAACTCCAGATCGTTGCGTTCCGGGATCGCAGCCCGACGCAGGTCCTCGACGCTCCGAACCCTGTCCCCGGGGGTCGGGTAGGGCAGATAGACCCGCTGGGCACCGGCCTCGAACAACAGCTCGGCAAGCCGTCGCACTGCCCTCGTCACACTATGGACATCGCGTTCGGTCACCTGGTAGGTCGGGACCGGTCTTCCTCTGATCGTGCGCACGCGTCCGGTCGTGGTGTCCTCCACGAGAACGCCGGCTGTCAGCATCTTCGGATACTCGTCCATCGCCCGCCCCAGCTCCTCCCCGTCAACCGGCAACGCGCGGGCCACAAGCGAAGGCGGCAGGTTGACCGCGGCCATGATGATCCCATCGTCTTCGAACTGGCGCACCTGATAAGCCTGGTGTACGCCCTTCCAGCCTTCGACCCGCTCATCGAACACAGCCGTCACCTGTGCGCCAGGATGCAAGGCGAGCCCACGGCCGATCCGTCCGGACGGAGATCGCACGCCCGATCGAGTCAGCAACGCCGGGGTGTGGATCGCTCCGCACGCGACTACGACCGCCCTTGCATCGACGACAAAGGAGGCATGGGGCCCGGGCCCGTCGCCCACCACCGACCCCGCGACCCCGACAGCCTTCTTCCCTCGCATCGTGATGCGCTCGACCCGACAGTTCGCATACAGCTCGGCGCCGAACGTCATAGCTCGGGGAAGGTAAGACACCAACGTCGACTGCTTGGCGCCTGTCGGGCAACCGAAGACACAGCGATTACAGCCCGCGCAGTGCACCTGAGCCCGCAAGTTGTCCACCACCCGCCACCCCAACCGAGCGGCGCCCCGGTGAAACAGTTGCTGGTCCCGGCCGATGGACGCCGCATCCTGTTTCGAGACCGACAGCAACAGCTCGACCCTCTCGAACCATGGTTCCAGCGCCGCAGCCGTGAAGCCAGACATCGCTTCCTGCTCGCGCCACCGATCGATCACCCGCTCGGGGGTCCGCCACGCCATTCCGCCGTTGATCACGGTGGAGCCACCCACACATCGCCCCTCGACGTAGGCGACGGGAGGACGACCCAAGGCGGCAGTGACGCCCCCATCGCGATACAAGGCGCGAATCATGGCGAAATCGTCATCCGAGAAGGTCTCAGTCGGCAGGTAGGGGCCCTCTTCCACCACGATCACCGACAAGTCCAACTCGGCGAGCTCCGCCGCTGCGACCGCTCCCCCGGCGCCGGAACCCACTACCACCACGTCGCATGCCAGTCGCCCGCCCCGGAACGAACCCGCGTCGTGCACGCCCCCCGTCATCGATAGCCGTCGGGTCGCGGCAGGCGTCGCCGAAGCAACTCCTCGTGCCGTTCGATCTCCCCTCGCCATAACTCTCGGCGTGTCGCGACCACCGAGGCCGTCCACTCACCCGGGCGGTAACCCAGACGGTTCTTCACAGCCGGCTGATCAAAGTAGGCGACTACCACCAGATCCCGCACCGACCTGAACAAGCGACGAACAAGCGAGGATCCATTCGAAAGCCCTTCGATCAGCCGCCTCGCTGCATGGGGCGGCAGCCGACTGAAACGAGCCCCGTAACGCAAGCCCGCCACCTCGATCAGGTCGACAGCCGCCAATAGTGCCCTGCGAGTCACCGGCGAGAAGGAGGCTGCACTCACCTCGACGTGCCGTACAACGTCCTCCACCATCCCGAGAGTCACGACGTCGGAGGGACAGAGGAGCCGGACCAGCGAACGCACCGTGCGAACGTGCCTCCTCGACAGAATTACGTGGGCTGGAGCCACGGCACGAGGGTAATCGCCTCCACATCGACGACCCGAGAGCGAATTTGCGGTCGAACCAGGAGGGCCGTGTTTCTTCCTATTAGTCGATCTGCTCGGAACCCAGCGCTCTAAGCAAGAGTGATGGCGGGGCGGGAGGGGGCGATCAGGTTGATTATCGAGCCGGGGACAAGCGACTGGCGGAGGAGCGCGTTGAGGACGCGAGCCTTTTCGGCCATGTCGATTGCCCGCCCGAGGCGAGCCTCATAACCGCCGACCAAGGCCCAGAGCTCCTCGCCTCGCACTTCGATGCGGGTCCCCGCAAAAAGCAGCGGATCGAGGTTGGAAGCGAACTCGAGCGCGCCGAGAAGCGCCGCTTGCTCGACGGGGTCGATGATCACCTGCGGCATTCCCGAGCCGGGTTCGCCGGCGGTTTCGAGCACCACCGCGTCGACTCCGACCAGCGCCCACCCGGTGCCGTTGACGATCCACGCCACCGGCAGCCGGGGCGTGACCCGGATCCGAACCTGATGGGGCCAGACAAGATCAACTTCGGAGGTGAGGACCCGAGGATCGGACTTGAGATTGTCCACGACGACGGATGGCTTGACCGTGACCAGCGGTTGTCCGAGGTCGATCCCGGCTTCGGCGCGAATCTCCGGAACCAGGTTGGGGAGGGTGCCCTCGACGTTGATTTCGGTGACCGCCAGAAGCGGCGAACGAAAAATCCAAACGACCAATCCCCCAAAGAGCGCGAGAAGCAAAAAGATCCGCAAACGCGACAGGCTCGAGCGGGCTTGTCCCTCGGCGACTTCGCGTCGGCGTCGGAGCATGCGGCGGTCGATCTCGATCACGTCGTTTCGTTCACGTTGCTTCGTCGGGCTCATCATTTCTCCGCGTTTCCGAAGTGGCCGACGAATTGGATCTCGGGCTCGAGCAGGATGCCGGTCTCGCTCGCAACGATCGCGGCCACTTTCTTCACCAAAAGGTAAACGTGGCTCGGTTCGGTGCCTGGCATTGCGACAAAGAAGTTGGCGTGTTTCGTCGATACCTGGGCTCCGCCGATGCGCAGTCCCTTCAAGCCGAGCGAGTCGATGATTCGTCCCGCCGAGTCCCCTGACGGGTTCTTGAAGACCGACCCGGCATTGAGCGTTCCTCCAGGTTGATAGACACGGCGCCAGCGCGTGTGCTCGCGGATGAGCTCGAGCCCGGGGGCCGGGTCATCCTCGCCAGCTCGGAGGGTTGCCGACAGCACCACGTCGGTGGCCGTGACAGAAGTGTGGCGGTAGGCCATGTCGAGGGCGGAGGCATCCACCGCCGCGGTCTTGCCGGTGAGCAGGTCGAAGACCAGGGCCGACTCGAGCACGTCGACCATCTCGGTGCCGAAGCAGCCTGCATTCTGCCGAACCCCTCCTCCGGCGCTGCCCGGCACCCCGATGAGGAATTCGAGCCCGCGCCGACCGGCCGCTGTCGCGGTCCGCGCCACTTGCGGGAGCGGCACGATTCCACCCACCTTGACCGTTGCTCCCGCACCCAGCTCGATGACGCCAAACTCAGGCCCGAGCCTGATCGCCAGGCCGTCGAACCCAGCCTCCGAGATCACAAGGTTGCTTCCCCTGCCCACCACCAGCACCTCCCGCGTTTCCTCGGCCAGCACCGCCGCCACCGCGGTGAGGTCGTCCGACGTCGCGGCATCCAACAAGAAGGCCGCCGGTCCGCCGAGTCGATAGGTGGTGAGCCCGCTTAGGTCGACCCCGGCCTGTACGCGACCCTCGGTGACGAGCCGGGCGAGAGTCATTCCCGGGACCTGACCAGACGCTCGGCGATTTCTGTGGCGGCGAGGGTGATGTCGCCCGCTCCCATGATCAGAAGAAGATCCCCCGTGCCCAGTCGAGGGGTGACGGCGGCGGCGACTTCGGCGCGATGGGGCACATAGACGACTTCCCCACCTGCGTTCGCCACCGCGGTCGCGATCAGCTCGCCGGTGACGCCGGGGACCGGGCTTTCGCGAGCGGCGTACACATCGGTGACGATGGCGAGATCGGCTGCCGCCAAAGCCTCTCCGAACTCGCGGAAGAGGGCCTGAGTCCGCGAGTAGAGATGCGGTTGGAACAGGGCGACCAGCGCCCCAGTGCCTTCTCCCAGCCGGAGCCGGCCGGTAGCGATAGTGGTCGCGACCTCGGTGGGATGGTGGGCGTAATCGTCGATGATCGTCACTCCCCCGAGGAAGCCCCGCAGCTCAAAGCGTCGCTTTACCCCTTTGAACCTGGCGAGGCCTCCCACCGCCCGCAGCGGGTCGTAACCCAGCTCCGCGATCAGAGCTAGGGCACCGGCAGCGTTGACGGCCAGGTGACGACCCGGTTGCGGGATGTGCACCGGAACCGTCCTCTCACGCGGTCCGACCAGCTCGAAGTCAACCGCGTTGTGCCTCAGCGCGAGCGACTCGATCCGCCAGTGTGCGTTTTGATTGAAGCCATAGGTGAAAGCATCGGTGGTGCCGGCGAGCCGGCTCGCACCGTCGTCATCAACACAAGCCAGCACCGGCCCTGCCACTGCTGCAGCGACACGCGCATAGGCCGCCTCCATCGATTGGACGTCGCCAAAATAATCGAGGTGCTCGGCCTCGACGTTGGTGACCACGAGGCCGGCCAACGAGAGATGCTCGAAAGTTCCGAAGGCTTCGTCGACCTCGAGGACCAGAAGGGGATCGGGCCCGTAATGGGCATTGGTCCCAAGTTCGATCATCTCTCCACCGGTGACGAAGGAGGGATCGATTCCCAGCGCCTGCGTGAGAAGCGTGAGGAAGGCGGTGGTGGTCGTCTTGCCGTGGGTCCCAGTGGCCCCAATCGTCCGCACAGCTCCGGTTATGGCCGCCAGGAGGTCGGGCCGCTTCCAAACCGGGACCCCTGCGGCGGCCGCCGCTTTGAGCTCGGGATCGGTCTCCGGCACCGCTGACGAAGCCACCACCAGCTCGACATCGCCCATCCTCGGGGGCCGGTGACCGGACCAAGTTTCGATCCCGAGCGCCGCCGGCGAGTCGAGCTCGACACCGGCCCGGAGGTCAGAACCGGTGATGACCCATGGGCTTTCCCCGTGGGGACCGCGCGCCTGATGGAGCAGCTTGGCGAGAGCGCTCATTCCCGCCCCGGCGATGCCGACCAGGTGAATCCTTCTCGTCGATCTCAGCGCGGAGCCGGTGAGAGTCATGGGCCCGCCTCTTGCAAGAGCGCCTCGGCAATGTCGAGCGCCGCCTGTGGACGGGCAAGAGTCGCCGTCGCAGCAGCCATCTCCGCTCGTTGGCCCAGTGCGGCCTGCACGAGCGCGGGCACTCGCTCGAGCTCGTCCTCAGAAACCACGATCGCCGCCCCGGTCTTGGCGACTGCCCGAGCGTTGGCCCACTGATGCTCACCCGAGCCAAATCCCCCTGGGATCAGAATGGCAGGGGTGGCGGTGGCGGTGTACTCGGCAACGACCCCGCCGGCGCGAGCTACTACCACGTCGATGGCTGCGTAGAAGAGCTCGATCCGAGTCTCGAAGCCGCGAACAATCCAGGGGCTTGCGGCCGCCGCGGCCAGCCTCTCTTGCTCGTTGGCATGGGCAAGGCCGGCAAGGTTGAGGATGGTGTAGGCCGGCTTGGTGTCGGCGAGCTGTTGGGCGACGCGGTTGAGCAGGGCAGCGCCCAAGCTCCCGCCCATCACCCCAACCACCGTCTGGTCATCGGCTATGCCGAAGTGTTGGCGGGCGGTTGGACGGAGGACGGAGCGGTTGAAGGCGGACAGGCTCGCCCGGATCGGGTTGCCGACCCACTCTTGGCGCTTGAGCCCGGCAGTGTGCGGGAAGGAGGTGAAGACCCGCTTCGCCCAGCGGCTACAAAACCGGTTGGCCAACCCTGCCTGGGCGTTTTGCTCGGCGAGGAACAGCGGAACCGACCGTCGCCGAAGCGCGAGAGCAACGGGAACAGTCACATAGCCGCCGAGACCGAGGACGCTCGCCACCGATCGCTCGTCGAGAATTCGAGCCACGGCCCGAGCCGCGCGGCGGACAACCGCCGGCAAAGCAAGATTGGACAGCGCGAAGCTGCGTGTGAGCCCGGCCAGTTGGAGGGGGATGAATGGAAAACCGGCTGTTGGATAGACCTCGGCTTCGAGGCGCCGGCCTCCCACAAAAACGACGCTGTCCTGGGCGACTCCCAGGGCCACCAAGGCTTCGCCCACCGCGAGACCGGGGAACACATGGCCTCCCGTTCCGGCGGCGGCAATGAGGATCGTCACGATCGATCAACTATGAGCGTGAGCGAACGAGACCTTGGCGAGCGATGCTGATCAACACCCCCACCCCGGCGAGACAGGTAATCAGGGCGGTGGCGCCGTAACTGACGAACGGCAGAACGATCCCAGTGATCGGGAGCACTCCGAGCACTCCTCCGATGTTGGCCAGCGCTTGAAACGAGAGCCAGGCGGTGATGCCCGCCGCCACCATCCGGCCAAAAAGGTCCGAGGCGCGACTGGCGATCGACCATCCGCACAGAGCGATCAAGAGGCAGAGGGCGATCACGCCCAGTCCGCCCACGAGGCCGGTCTCCTCGCCCACGATCGCAAAGATGAATTCGGTGTGCGCATTGGGCAGATACGACCAGCGGGCCCGACTGGCCCCCAGCCCCACTCCGAAAAGCCCTCCCTCCGCCATCGCGTAGTACCCCTGGATGACTTGATAGCCGGTCCCGCTGGGATCCGCCCAAGGATCGAGGAAGGAAGTGATCCGCTCCATCCGATAGGAGGCACCGATCGCCAGGAGCATGGCGCCAGCCACGGCGATCGTGGCCAGCCCGGCGACATAACGCATCGGGGCCTTCGAGACGAGGATGACCGCCATCGCCGCCGCCACCACCACGAGAGTGGTCCCAAGGTCGGGTTGCAGCATGATCAAGAGCGAGGTGCTGCCGACAATTTGATAGATCGGCATCAAAAAATGGTGGCGATTGTCGAGGAGATTGCCTTTCGATTCGAACATCGCCGCCAGGGCGATCACGACGGCCAACTTCGAGAGCTCCGAAGGTTGAAAGGTGACGAATCCGAGATCGAGCCAACGCGTCGACCCGTTCCGGGCCAGACCGACGACCTTCACTGCCACTAGGCAGCCCAAGCTGATGACGAAGAACGGCAACGCGAAGCGGCGATAGACCTGATAGCGGATACGAATTGCCGCGATGAGAACGACGAGTCCGATCCCAAGCCCGAACATCTGCCGCTTGAAGTAGAAGAACTGGTCGGCGGCATCGGCCAAGCCCCTGACCGAGCTCGCCGACATGAGCTCGCCAAGCCCGATCACAAGCAGAACAAAAACCGCGGCCAACAGGACGGAGATGAGCCGGCGATTGATCGCATGTGACTCTTCGCGCCGCCGGGCCGCATTGCGGACGCGGGCGATCGAGGTGACGCTCCCCGTCATTGGCTGCTCCCGACGGCCGTTCCCCGGATCACCGCTTGGGCGGCGGCGATGAACGCGTCCCCGCGGGCGGCGTAGTCCGTGAACATGTCAAAGCTCGCGCAACCGGGGGCGAGGAGGACGGTGTCCCCCGGCTGCGCAATTCCTGCCGCGATCGCGACCGCTTCGGCCATCGAGCCGGCGCCGAGCCCGCGACCGCTCCCAGCCGCCGCGATCAACACTGGCGCCGCCTCCCCGATCGCAACTACCGCGACGACGTTCTCGGCGTGGGCGAGGGGTGCAATATCGAGACCTTTGGCGAGCCCGCCGGAAATCAGGACTACTCGTTCGAAGCTGCGAATGCTGGCCAGCGCGGAATGAGGATTCGTGGCCTTCGAGTCGTCGACAAAGTCCACCCCGCCCCTCTGGCCGACAAATTGGCGGCGATGGGCTCCGGGCCGGAACCGACGACAAACCTCGGCCACTGCTTCCACGCTGGCGCCACCCTCGAGAGCCGCCACCGCCGCCGCCGCCAAGTCGACGACAAGCGTCGGATGATCCGAGGGCAATTCGGCCATTGCCACCGATACTCCGGGAAGCACCAGCTGCCCCTTCTCGGGGCCGCTGCCTCCCGGCGGTCGTCGTTTGCCCGAGACCGGGTGCAGACGGGAAGGGGCCGCCGTGACGGCGTTCGCCGCTCCTTCATCGTCGGCATCGAAAATCAGCAGGTCGCTTCGGTCCTGGTTGGCGAAGACCTTCGATTTGGCGGCGACATAGGACGCGAAGGACGGATGCCAGTCGAGGTGGTCGGGGGAAATGTTGAGCAGCACGGCCGTCGAGGGATGGAAGGACTCGGTCAGCTCGAGTTGAAAGCTCGAGACTTCGACCACCAGGACGTCGTGGGGTTTGCCGACCGAGTCCGAGAGCGCGGTGCCGATATTGCCAACCGCCGCAGTGTCGTAACCAGAGCTGGTCAGTATCTCGGTGGCGGCCTCGGTGACCGTGGTCTTGCCGTTTGTGCCGGTGACCGCGATCACCGGGATTTCGAGATGCTGCCAGGCGAATTCGATCTCGCTCCAGACGATGACCCCGGCTTCTCTGGCGTCGGTGATCGGGGCCGCCCGGAGGGGAATGCCCGGACTGGCAACCACCAGCTCAACCCCGAACAAGAGGTCGCGATCCCATCTGCCGTTGACGACCGCGATCCCTTCCCCGATCAACGGCAAGCCCGCCCCGCTCTCCCGGTCATAGACGGTGACTTCATAACCCAGGCGAACCGCGAGACGGGAGGCAGCGAAGCCCGAAGTTGCCGCTCCCAGGACCAGCACCTTCACGGCTAGACCGTCAGTCGCAGGAAATCGGCGTAGAACAGACCCAACCCCAGCGCCACCCCCATCCCGGTGAGGATCCAGAAACGGATCACCGTGGTGGTCTCGGGCCACCCGCCAAGATCAAAATGGAAATGGATCGGCGCCATGCGAAACACCCTCTTGCCGGTGGCGCGGAAGCTGGCCACCTGAATCATCACCGACAGCGTCTCGGCAACGTAGATGGCTCCCAACACGACCAGAAGAAGGTGAGTGTTGGTGAGCAGCGCGAGCGCGGCGAGCAGTCCGCCGATCGCCTGAGAGCCGACATCGCCCATGATGATTTGGGCGGGAGGCGCGTTCCACCACAGGTAGCCCAGCAGCGCGCCGAACATTGCCGCCGACACCACCGCCAGGTCGAGGGGGTTCAACGACTGATAGACCTCCTCATTGCGGAACTGCCAGAAGGCGATGATCGTGTACGCCCCCGTCACCAATGCCGCGCTGCCCCCGGCCAGACCATCCATCCCGTCGGCCAGGTTCACCCCGTTGGCGGCGCCCGTGAGGATGATCAGGGCCCACAAGACAAAGAAGACCCCGAGATTGAGGCCGAGCGGGCGCACAAACGAGATCTCGGTACTCACCCCTTCATTGGGACCGTCTTGCAGGGCCACCACGGCGAAGACAATCGCGATCATGAGCTGGAGCCCGAACTTGGCTCGTTTGTTGAGCCCGTCTGAGTGTTTGCGGACAAACTTGACGTAGTCGTCGAGAAAGCCGACGAGGCCCATCCCCACCATCGCCATCACCGCCAAAAGACCTCCGGCTTCGAAGGGAATGAATTGGGGGCGAAAGCCCCCGTCCAGGGTGAACAAACGAAAGTGGGCGACGAGATAGGCGATCACGGTCGCCCCTACGAAGATGACCCCGCCCATGGTGGGGATTCCATGCTTGTGGGCGTGCATCGTGATCTCTTCTTGGATGAACTGACCGATCGATCTCCGACGCAGGACCCTGATGACAAAGGGAGTGCCAAAGATCGAGAGCCCGAGCCCAACGGTGGCGGCGATCAGCAGGCTGATCACTCCTCGGACTCCGCGGCCAGGCGGGCCAGGTGCTCGCGGGCGACCTCCTGATCGGAGAACGGATACATAACGCCGGAAATCTCTTGAGTCGTCTCGTGGCCTTTGCCCAAGATCAGGACAATGTCGCCGGACGCCGCCGCGGCGAGCGCAGTGGCGATGGCTTCCCGACGCTCGACGATCGCCATCACCGCGGAGTTGTCGACACCGGACATCACCTCGTCGATGATCCGACTCGGATCTTCGCTGCGCGGATTGTCGGAGGTGACGATCACCAGGTCGGCGGTCGCCGCGGCCCGGCCCATCTGCGGGCGCTTGCTCTGGTCGCGCTCGCCGCCGGCGCCCACGATCACAATCACCCGCCCGCGGGCGAGCGTGCGGGCGGTGTCGACGACGGTGGCAATGCCTTCGGGGGTGTGGGCGTAGTCGACCACAACCTTGACGCCCGCCGAGCCGGAGACGACCTCGAAGCGGCCGGGCACGGCCCGCAAAGAGGTGATGCCGGCGGCGATCGCGTTGACGTCGACGCCGGCGAGATGAGCGCAGGCTGCGGCCACCAAGGCGTTGGCGAGGTTGAACCTCCCAGGAAGGTTGACGCGGGAGTCGGCCTCGCCGTCGGGCAGCCGCAACCGGAATTGGGTTCCTTCTTGGTCGGCCCGCACTTCGGTCGCTGAAGCCGGGTGATTCCAACCCACCAGCAGCGCGTCCGGGTGCGCTTCCGCCAGGCGGGTCCCGTAGTGGTCCTCCGCCCAGATCACCTGCGCGTGGGCCATATCGAGCAGCTTGGCCTTGGCCTGAAAGTAAGCCTCCATCCCGCCGTGAAGGTCGAGATGATCCTGAGAAAGGTTCGTGAACGCCCCAATCGCGAAAGAGGTCTCGGCGACGCGGTCGAGGGCGAGGGCGTGGCTCGACACTTCGGTGGCAACCCAGTCGGCGCCGCCGTCCCGCATCTCCGCAAGCAGGCGTTGAAAGTCGGTTGCCTCGGGCGTGGTGTGAGGATTGACGAGACGCTTCGTTCCGAGTCGGGTGTCGACGGTGCCGATGAGCCCGCAGGATCGTCCGGCGGCGGTGGCGATCGCTTCAAGAAGAAAGGTGACCGTGGTCTTTCCGTTCGTCCCGGTGACGCCGATGACCCGGAGCGCGCGCGACGGATGGTCATAGATCTCCGCCGCCAAAAGGGGCAGAACCGCCCTCGTGTCGATCACGCGCAAGAGGGGGAGCGTGCTGGTCACTGGTTCGGAGACGCATAAGGCCGTCGCCCCGTTCGCCTCGGCCTCGTCGACGAAGAGATGTCCATTCGATCGGCTGCCGGAGACCGCCACGAATAGGCACCCCGGCCCGACCCGTCTGCTGTCGATCGTGGCATGGGAGACCCAGGTTTCCGGGTCACCGTTGAGTTGGCCCGAGACGAGCTCGGCTAGAAGTCCCATCGGCCTACCCCCCTTGCGCATCGGGTGTTACCCCCAGCCGGTGGAGGGCTTGTTCCATCACGGTCGCGAACGCGGGGGCCGCAGCCGTGCCCCCGGTCCGGAACTCGAAAGCCGGGCTGTCAACCACCACCGCAACCACTACCTGCGGGTCGTCGATTGGGGCCAGGCCAACAAAGCTGGCCATCGTGATGTCGGTGTACCTCCCGTCGTCGCCAAGCTTGTTGGCGGTCCCGGTCTTCCCTCCCACCATGTAGCCAGGGATCTGCGCCGAGATGCCGGTACCGATCTCGACCACTTGCGCAAGCAACTGGCGCATGGTAGCCGCAGTCGCCGCACTCACGACCCGGTGGCTTGCCACCTCGGCCGTCTCTCCCTGGCCGGTCGGTCCATGGCGGCTGATGACCAGATGGGGCTGGATCCAGATCCCGTCATTTCCGATCGCCCCATAGGCGGCCGCCATCTGTACCGCCGTGGCGGCGACGCCATATCCGATGGCGGCCGAGATCGGGCAGGTTTGACAGCTCGGATCGCGGTTGATGAGCCCGGCTGCCTCACCGGGAAAGTCGAGCCCCGTCGGCTGCCCCAGGCCGAAATCGTCGAGGTAGCCGAAGATGTGGTCGCGATCGAGAAGCTGGGCCACCTTGATCGTCCCGACATTGGACGACTGCCGGAAGATCTCGGCAACCGACATGTCATGGGTCTCGTGCGCTTCGAAATCGGAATAGCACCCGTAGACCTCGTCGGTGTCGTTCTTGCACGCACCTTCCCTCAGCTCGATCCGATCGGGAACCGCGCCGATGACTGTGTTCGGCGAAACGATTCCATCCTCGATCGCCCCGGCAATCGTGATGAGCTTGATGGTCGAGCCCGGCTCGTACATCCCGCGCACTGCAAAGTTGGCGAAGCTCGTTCCATCGGATGCAACCCGGCTTTGCGGATCGAAGGTAGGGGCGCCGGCTATTGCCAGGATCTCTCCGGTCTCGACATGCATGGCGACGATCCAGCAGCCGCTAGCGCCGGTCGTAACCAGGGTTTCCTGACAGGCTGCTTCAGCCGCGTATTGCGTGGGGATGTCGATCGTGGTGACGAGGTCGTTGCCGGGGACTGCCGGGGTCGAGCTCGATGGCGCCCACGGAATCGGGACGCCATCGGGGGCCGATTCGTAGGTAAAGGTGCCGGGAACGCCCCGCAAGGTCTCTTCGAACTCGTGCTCGATGCCCTCGCTCCCGATCCCATCGACATTGACAAATCCCACCACCTGGGAAGCGACGCTCCCGGTGGGATAGACCCGCTTTGCTTCCTCATGGGCGTGCACCCCGGGTAAGCCGAGCGAGAGAACCTGTTGGGCCATGTCAAGCTCAACTTGGCGGCGCACGTAAACAAAACCGGTGCCCGAATTGATGTCGGCCAGGAGCTCGGTTGCATCGACCCCCAACAGCCCTCCCACCTGTTGGGCGACGAACAGCGGCTCGGTCAGCTCGACGGGCTTGACGAAGATGCTTTCAGCTTCGACGGTCATCGCCAGAGGGTCGCCGTTGCGGTCGAAGATATTGCCGCGTTGAGGCAGAAGCACCTGCTCGGTCTGGCGCTGGCCGACTCCTTCCGCTGCCAGGTCGGCGCCCTCGACCACCTGCACCTGATAGAGCCGGAAACCCATTGCAACCCAGGCTCCGGCCAAGACGATCCCTAGAAGGGCAAGCCGGAGGTGGGAAACGGTGAGCTTGCGGCCGGCCCTGCGGGCGGCCACGACTACGGAGCCTCTCCGGCCTCTAGCTCGGCCGGGGGCGCGGTGCCGGAGCCGGTCAGACTGGCGGCAAAACGATTCATGTCGGCCCACCGGGGATCGCTCATCGTTTCTGATACGACCCCTTCGATCACGAGCTGTTCGTTTTGCTGGGGAAAGACCATGCCTAGCTGCTGGGCGAGAGGTGCAATCCGAGCAGGTGATTCAAGGCGGGCAATCTCCAGTCGGAGCCTTTGGTTGAGCGACCTGGCGTCGGTGAGGCTGCGCTCGATCCGTGCAAGCTCAATCGCCGTGTTGTCGAGCGACGTGCGCACGAGGACCATTCCCAGGAAGGCCACTACCGCCAGCAGCGAGAAGACCGTCCACGAGAGAAGGCGGGGACGGGGTTTGCGGCTGCTCACCACCGAGAGACCCGGCCGGACCCTTGCGTGGGGGGGCGCGCTGAGGGCGGTCATGCCACCACGCGCTCCACGGCTCGCAGCCGAGCCGAGCGCGAACGCGAGTTGTCGGCAACTTCGTCCGCGTTGGGTTTGATAACCCCGCGCGTCAACAACCGGTATTGGGCCTCGGCGCCACAGCCACACACCGGCATATCCGGAGGGCAAACGCAACCATTGGACGCCTCTCGAAAGAGATTCTTCACGAGGCGGTCCTCGAGCGAGTGATAGGCAATCGTGACGCAGCGACCGTTGACGGCCAGCAACTCGAGGGCCTGGCCAACCCCCGAGCTGATGGCGTCGAGCTCGGCGTTGACCGCCATGCGCAGCGCCTGGAAGGTCCGGCGGGCGGGATGTCGGCGTCGCGGCCCCAACCGGGGTACCGCCGCCTCGATCACGGCCGCCAGCTCCGTGGTGGTGCGGAGCGGTCGTTTCGAGACGATCGCTTTGGCGATCCGGCCGGCGGCCGGTTCCTCGCCTAGACCACGCAGCAGGGATGCCAAATCCGGTTCGGGGAGGCCGTTGACCAAATCGGCTGCCGTCACCGGTGTGCTGGGATCCATGCGCATGTCGAGCGGACCATCAAGGCGGTAGGAGAACCCGCGAGCAGGCTCGTCGAAATGATGAGAAGAAACGCCGAAGTCGAAGAGAACCCCGACTGGTGCGCCAACTCCTGCCTCTGCCAGGATCTCGCCCAGGTGGGCGAAGTTTCCTAAACGAACTTCGATATCCATCGCTTCGATCCTCCTCACCTCAGCTGCCCGAGCCACTGCCTCCGGATCGCGATCGATACCGAGGACTCGGTATCCGCGTCCGAGGCGAGCAGCCAGCTCCCTCGCATGACCCCCTCCGCCGAAAGTGGCATCGACCACCACCCCGACGGGGACCGCAGCCAGGAGCTCCATGACGGTCCCGGCCAAAACCGGCCGGTGATACTCCTTCCCTTCCTCTTGGTGCTCCGGCTCCTGGTCCTGGGTCATGGCCAGCCCCCCTGGCGCTGGCACCAAAGGAAGCGGGCGGAGTCAGGGGCCTTCCGTTGGTAACCGGGGGGCTGGCGATGATCCAGGGCTAAGAGGCGGTCACCCCTTTCTGGTTGTCCTGCGCGATTTTCTGTGCCAGCTCGGCGCGAGCGAGGGCGTCGTCGCGTTGGAAGTTCTCGAGATTCCAGATCTCGGCAAAGCGATTGGCGCCGGAGATCATGACCTCTGTTCCCGTGCTGATGTCAGCCATCTCTCGCAGCAATTCGTTGATCACCACGCGACCCGCCTTGTCCAGGGATTGCTCGCTCGCGGAGTTGGCAAAAAGGCGAACTCGGCGACGAATCTCCGGAGTCGGCGCGGTCTCCTCCTCGCGGTCGAGATATGCCTGGTACTGGTCGGGAAGGTTGATCCGAAGCTGCCCGTCGCTCCCCGGCGAGATAATGCACTTGCCGGCGTCTTCGAACTGTTTACGTATGCCCGACGGAAGCACGACGCGTCCCTTCTCATCGATTGAATGGATGTACTTGCCGGTGAACATCTACAGCGGTCCCTCAAATGCACACGCTCCTCAGGTGCTTAGCCATCATGCCCCACTTTCTCCCACTTGTCAATCATTTCCCCCCACCTTTCTTTCTTGCGGCAAACCCTGGGTTACAACCGTCGCTGGACGCCGGTTGCAGCCCACAGAATGAGGATCGCGTGGTCGGCGACCGATACCGCGTTAGTTATTCTTTTGGTGGGATGGCCGCTTCGTTGATCCTCAATGCCAGTTTCGAGCCGTTGTCGGTGGTTTCGAGCCGACGAGCGGTGGTTTTGGTTGCCCGGGGCAGGGCGCATGTGATGGCTGAACGGGACGAGGTTTGGCACTCGGCGAGCATGGACATCCGGGTCCCCTCGGTGATCAAGCTGACCACTTACGTCAAGGTCCCCTATGAGCGGGCGGTGCCTGTCAGCCGGCGAGCCGTCTTTGGACGAGACGAGCACTCGTGCCAGTACTGCGGCAGCGCCGCCGAGAACATCGACCACGTCCTCCCCCGGTCAAGAGGTGGCCTGCACACCTGGGAAAACGTGGTGGCGTGCTGCCGGCGTTGCAACCTCCGCAAGTTTGACCGCCTGCCCGGCGAGGTTGGGCTCACCCTGGCCCGACGCCCCACTGTGCCCCACCGCCACACCTGGATCTATGCCAGCGCCGGCTTTGCTCTTGACCCTTCCTGGCAGCCCTATCTGCTGACCGCGTAAGCAGTCAGGCGACCAACCCGCGGTTGCGGCGGAGACGGCGTTCGACCGCGCCGAAGATGATGTCGACCAGGATGCCGATGATCAACACCACGATCATGAACGCCTGCAACCCGTCGGCGTCGGCGAACTCGCGGAAGAACTGGAGTTGGACGCCGATTGAGGGACGGGAGGCGATTATCACGATGATCTCGCCTGCCATCAGGGATCGCCAGGCGAACGCCCAGCCCTGTTTGAGCCCGCCGACGTAGCTCGGCAGAGAAGCCGGAAGCACAACATGTCGCCAGGCGGTCATCCCCCGCGCGCCCAGCATGCGCCCGGCACGCAGAAGCACCGGAGGTATGTGGTCGACGCCGTTGATAAGACCGTTGGCGATCGAGGGAGCGGCGCCAATGAGAACCACAAAGAAGATCGCCGTCTCGGTGAGGCCGAAGAGCAAGATCGCCAGAGGGAACCAAGCGATCGAAGGCATGGTCTGGAGGCCTGTGATCAAAGAGCCCACCGCCCGACGCAGGATGCTGCTCTGGGAAACCGCGAGGCCCACCACAGTGCCGAGGCCCATCGCCACCGAGAATCCGATCACAGCCCGCCGGAGCGTGGTGGCAATTGCCACCCAGAACCATCCGGTGGTTGCCAGCTCGCCGAGCCTCCCGAGCACCTCGTAGGGCGGAGGCAAAACAAAACTGGGTTTCCCTCCGCTCAGGACCACCAATTCCCACAGCAGCAGCGCCATTGCGACAGCTGCCAGCTTCGGCCAGGCGGATCGCCACACCCGGCGGCCGCGACTGTCGGTAGTGGCGAGAGGAAGCTCGAGTCGATCCAGCCCGCGAATGTCCTTTTCGAGCAGGGTGCCGCGATCAGACATGGGAACGCACCTGCTCGAGGAGCCGCTCGGTGACCTGGGCGGCGATCTCAGTCACTTCCGGCGAGTCAAGGCGGCGCGGTCGCGGGAGATCGACGTCAACTCGTGAACCACGCGCCCCGGCCGGCTCGACAACAACACGACCCGGTCGCCCAGCCGCACCGCCTCCCGCACATCGTGTGTGACAAAGATGACAGTGAGCCCGGCCTCTTGCCAGATTCTCTCGAGCTCATCGTGGAGCACGGTACGTGTCATTGCGTCGAGCGCGCCGAAAGGCTCGTCCATGAGCAGGATGTCGGCGTCTTGGGCGAGCGTTCTCGCTAAGGCCGTACGTTGTTGCATCCCGCCGCTCAGCTCATGGGGCCGAAGCTGACCAAATTCTTCGAGATGGACGATGCGAAGCAGCTCTTGCACCCGGCTCCGATCGGGCCGGGCTTTACGAAAGCGCATCGCCGTTTCAATGTTTCGCTCAACAGTCAGCCAGGGGAACAATGCGGGCTCTTGGAACGTGAGCCCAACTCGCCCCTTGGCCGCAATCGATCCTTTGTCGATCCGGTAGATGCCGGCGATCAAATTGAGCAGAGTGCTCTTGCCGCAACCCGAAGCCCCCACCAGGCAAACGAACTCGCCTGGGCGAATCGAGAGCGTCACATCCTCGAGGGCGGCGACAGCCGAGTGGCCATCGCCATAGGTCTTGGAAACGCCAAGAATCTCTACCGCCCGGTCTGTTGCTCGCGCCGACTCATCGAGACGCACACTCGCGGTCATGACGACACCTCCTCGCGTCCCAGCGAGCTCAGAATCTCGTTGAGCGCCTCGACCGCATAGATGCCATTGAGATCCACCGCCTCGAGCAGCCCGACCGCTTCGGCGTTGGCGGCCGACTGACGAAGTGAGCTGGCGAGCGGGTCGAGGGTGAACGTCAGATTGGCCCAGGCGCCGGTCATCACCTCGGGCGCCAAGCCGCTCCCAGTCAGCGATTCGATACTCCCGTTGACCACCTCCTGGGCGCCAGCCGGGTCCTGTTCGATCGAGTCAACCGCGGCCACCAGCCCTCGCAACACCGCGGCCACCACTTCTGGGTTCGCCTCGAGGAATTCCGTTCGCACGATGAGATGGGTGGTCACGAATTCGCCGTCCGGCCAGAGGTCTCTTTCGTCGACCAAGATCTCGCCGCCACCCTCCAGGACCAACCGCGTTGCCCACGGTTCGGGCACCCACGCGCCGTCGATGTCACCGCTCACGAACGTCTCCAGGCTTTGCGAGTTCGATTGCGGAACGATCGAAACGTCGCCGCCTCCTTCTAGGTCGGCCGTGAGCCCCTGCTCCAGCAACCAGGCGCGCAGGGCAACGTCTTGAGTGTTACCAAGTGAAGGAGTTGCCAGCGTCGCTCCGGCCATCTCACCGGAGGCCGCGATCTCGGGGCGTACGACCAACGCAGCTCCTCCCGCGGTCGTACCGGCGACGATCCGGATCGCAGAGCCATCCGATTGGGCATGTGCGTTGATCGCCGGATTCGGTCCGATGAAAGACATGTCCAGCGCGTCCGCGAAGAGGGCTTCGACCGCTTCGGTGCCGGCGTTGAAGGTGGAGGTCTCAAGCCCCACCGTCCCGAGCTCCTCCTCGAATAACCCTGCTCAACTCCCACCAACGCCGGCGCGTGAGTCACATTGGGGAAGTACCCCAGGCGTACTACCTCGACCTCTGATGCCTCTGCTCCCCCGCAGGCGCCCAGGCCGATAGCCAGCGCCACACCAAGGAATCGAAACCGCCCTTTACCCATCTGATCCTCCCACTCCATAATGTTGACTTCAAAAGTCAACTTTGTCACCAATTGAAGCTAACCTGTCGACAAGATGTCGTCAATGCCAAATCGATCATGTGGATAAGCCGGAAGACCGATTACGCGACCAGAGCGGTGCTCGCCCTGGCGATCGCGTCTGGAAGGTCGCTCAAATCGCACGAAATTGCCGAGAAGACCCACATCCCGCCGTCCTTCTTGGAACAGATCATGAGCCAGCTTCGCGGTGCGGGCATTGTTCGATCGGAGCGAGGGCCGGGCGGCGGCTACCGGCTCAATCACCCACCGAAGGACATAACTCTCGAGAGAATCGTCCGAATTTTCCAGGGCCCGCTCGCCCCGATCTCGTGCGCAACCCGAACGGCGCCCGAGCCATGCCCGATGGAGGACATGTGCTCGCTCAAGGAAGCCTGGGAGGAAGTCCGCGACGCGACGATCGCCATTCTGGAGAGAACCGACTTTGAGAAGCTCGCGAATCGAGCTGGAGGGCCTTGGCTCGAGATCTCAGAGAAAGAGACAAAAGACAGAGACAGAGGACAGAAGACAGAAGACAGAAACCTGGCTTCTGACGTTCGGCGCTAGCCGAGAGCGGCGGAGAAGGGTTCCGCCCTCCCTGGCCCTCAATCTCGATCACCGCATCAACTAGACGAGGAAAAGCCGGGTGGGATAGGCCGACGCGACGATTGGGGAGCCGCTCGCCGTAATTTGTCCCCACAGGGACGCTTTTTGGGGAAATCTGTCGTGTGACGAACGAGTACCGTTCGCCACGGGACGAATTAGGTTCTGAGCGTTCGCCATGGGACAAATTACGCGCGGTCGGCGTTAGGCGAGAGCGGAGGCCACCGCGCGGTCGAGGGCTTCGGCCCAACTGCTCCCAACTACCGCGGCTCCAGCCGTCATCTGATCATCAACCGAGGCCAAGATGGTGAGGATCCGCCAGTTACCGACCTGATCCAAGCCAATCCACAGAATCTCGGCATCGGTGTGGCCGGTGAGCTGTGCGCGGGCCTTGCCGACGGCGCGGGCGGCCGCCAGCGGGGTCGGATCGACCAGGTTGATCACTGCTTCGCCGGCGCCTTTGACCTCGACTCGCAACAGTTGGCCGGCTGCCTCGATCTCGGTCACCAATTCGTCGGCGGCGAACAGCCGGCTGAAACCCGGGGTAACCGTCTCGGGAGACTTCAACCCATAAGTCACGAGCATCGCCCTGATCCGTTCGAGGACGGTGGCTTCCTCCGCTCCTTCAGCCAGCGTGACTCTGATCCCCGTCAGCCCGGCGTCACCGAGCTCGAGCTGGATGGACGAAACCCCGTCAATACCCTGAAGCCGTTGACGAAGCCCGGTCACAGTCATCGGGCAACCTTTCGATATAGCGCCAACTGCCGTCGCCAAACCGCATAACCGACAAGATCTGACCAGGTTGGGCGGGCCGTATGGTTGCCATACGCTGTGTACATCCTCCAATCGAGATACTTACTATCGGGGATCGGAAGAAACGGAGCCTTGGCCCACCACCGCCGGCTCCGAAACGACACGCACGCACGAGTGACCGCCAGAAAAGAATTGATGAACGATCGCCTCGCCCGCGCAACCCCTCCCAGGGTCGCCCTCCCCGCTCCCACCTTCAGTCTCCTTCTAAGACCCGCCCCGCAATATGGTATTTCACACTAACCGGCGGCCATTGTGAGACCCAGGGACTATTGCGACATGAGCGGAAGGGATCAGACATGACCAACAAGGTGTCACTAGGCCCAAGACTTCGCACGTGCGAGAGGCCGCGATGACGGCTGTCGAGAGACTCGACGTATCTCGATTCGCCGATCGCTTCGCCGGCATCGCCGACAACATCGAGCGCGTCATCCAAGGCAAACGCCCGCCGATCGAGCAATTGCTCACTTGTCTCATCGCCGAAGGCCATGTCCTCATCGAGGATGTGCCGGGCGTCGGGAAGACGCTGCTCGCCAAGTCCCTTGCTCGTTCGATCGACTGCGAGTTCAACCGCATCCAGTTCACGCCTGACCTGCTGCCCTCCGATGTGACCGGTGTCTCAATCTGGGACCGCCAGGAATCGGCCTTCGTTTTCAAGCCCGGCGCGATCTTCGCCAACATCGTCGTTGGCGACGAGATCAACCGGGCGAGCCCCAAAACCCAAGCCGCCCTCCTCGAAGCCATGGAGGAGCGCCAAGTCACCACCGATGGCAAGACCAAGCTGCTTCCCGAGCCGTTCATGGTGGTCGCCACCCAAAACCCCATCGAGCACGAAGGCACCTACCCGTTGCCGGAAGCACAGCTGGATCGGTTCATGATGCGGGTCTCGGTGGGATATCCATCTCGAGACAAAGAGCTGGAGATGCTCGAGACTCATAGCCTTCGTTCAACCTTTGAGGTCTTGGCGCCGGTGGTCAGCGCCCGAGAAGTCGGGGCGATGATCGAGATCGCCCGCCGAGTCGAGGTGGTTCCGGCGGTTCGCAGTTACATCATCGACATCGTCGAGGGAACCCGCCGCCACCCTGAGGTTCTGCTGGGAGCGAGCCCCCGCTCGGCGCTCTACCTGCAGAAGGCGTCGCGGGCGCGAGCTGCGTCGGAGGGACGCGACTACGTGACCCCCGATGACATCAAGACCCTGGCTGGATCAGTGCTCGAGCACCGCCTCGCCTTCCGCCCCGAGGCGCAGATGCGTGGGGTAACGAGCGGCGAGCTGATCGCCTCAGTGCTCGGCAGCACCCGCATCCCCATCCACCGAACGAGCTAGCCGTGACAGCTCGCGGCGGCCAGGTCATCGGCGCGGGCCTCGGCTTGTTGCTGGCCTGGGTCGTGCTCGGTGAAGTGGAGTTGCTTGCTGCGGGCGCGGCGATGCTGGTCGCGGTGGTGGTGGCCCTCGCCCTTACCCGACTCGCCCGGCCCCGGATTGAAGCCACCAGATGGCTCGCACCTAACACCGTTCACGAGGGCGACCGGGCGTCGGTGAACCTCGTCGTCGCTAACCAGCGACGCACCCCCGCCTTTTCAGTCTTGGTCGAAGACGGGGTCTCGGGTCTCGGATCGGCTCGCTTCCAGATCGGCACGCTGCCAGGGAACGGCACTGCAACCGCGGCCTACCACATCGCCTGCCGCAGCCGCGGGATCTATACCGTCGGTCCGGCCACGGTCACCGTCAGCGACCCTTTCGGGCTCGCCGCCAACAACCGCACCTCGCCCATCACCGATCGCCTGATCGTCTACCCGGCGATCGAGGCCTTGTCCGGATTCCCGGCGGTTCGGGGCCGCGACCCGGCGATGAGTGCCAGCCGTCCCGAATTCAGCCGGCGAGGGGGTGAAGACTTCTACACCCTCCGCT
>JBPCQV010000107.1:0-5468 GCA_050997725.1 Acidimicrobiia bacterium | reverse complement strand
CCGGGATCGAGCGTGACTATCTCGTCATTGCCTATGCCGGGGAGGACCGCCTCTATGTGCCGATCGACCAACTGGCCGCGGTCCGCAAATACACCGGCGGTGAGGTGCCGCGGGTCTCGCGGATGGGGGGCAGGGACTGGAATGAGACGAAAGATCGGGTTCGCAAGGCGGTCGCCGCGGTGGCGGAGCAGGTCGTGCGCCTGCATCGCGCGCGGGCTCGAGCCAGAGGATATGCGTTCCCCCGCGATACCCCCTGGCAGAGCGAACTCGAGGCATCGTTCCCCTACGAGGAAACCCCCGATCAGCTGACCGCGATCGGCGATGTCAAAGCCGACATGGAGGAGTCAGGGCCGATGGACCGCCTTATCTTTGGCGACGTCGGCTACGGCAAGACCGAGGTGGCGATCCGCGCCGCGTTCAAAGCGGTGTGCGCGGACAAACAGGTAGCGGTGCTCTGCCCGACAACGCTTCTCGCCCAACAGCATCATCAAACCTTCTCGGACCGATTTGCGCCCTATCCGATCCGAGTCGAGGTGCTCTCCCGGTTTCTGACCAGCCGCCAGCAGGACCGGGTCATTGCCGGCCTTGCCACCGGCGAGGTCGACGTCGTGATCGGCACCCATCGACTGCTCTCAGAGGACGTGCGTTGGAAAAATCTCGGGCTGGTGGTGATCGACGAAGAGCAGCGGTTCGGCGTCGCCGCCAAGGATCAGCTACGCGCGCTCAAGATCGGTGTTGACGTCCTTACTCTCACGGCCACCCCGATTCCCCGCACGCTGGAGATGGCCCTCACCGGAATCCGTGACGTGAGCCACATCCGCACGCCTCCGGAGGATCGCCACCCGATCCTTACCTATGTCGGTCCCTACGAGGCACAGACAGTGGCGGCGGCCATTCGTCGTGAGCTCTTGCGCGACGGGCAGGTGTTCTATGTCCACAACAGGGTGCGCTCGATCGACGCCGCCCTTAACCAATTGCGAGGCCTGGTGCCCGATGCGCGCTACGTCGTCGCCCACGGGCAAATGTCGGAGGGCCAGCTCGAACAGGTGATGCTCGACGTCTGGAACCGCGAGTACGACGTGATGGTGGCGACGACGATTATCGAGTCGGGGCTTGACCTGCCGCAGGTCAACACTTTGGTCGTCGAACGCGCCGACCTCCTCGGCCTCGCCCAGCTCTACCAGTTGCGGGGGAGGGTGGGTCGCTCGAGCCAGCGCGCCTATGCCTATCTCCTGCACCCCGCCAACCAGGTGCTCCCCGAGGAAGCCCATCGCCGGCTTGAGGCAATCGGCGAGGCCACCGATCTCGGTTCTGGCTTTCACCTGGCGTTGAAGGACCTCGAGATCCGTGGTGCCGGCTCAATCCTCGGCGAGGTGCAATCCGGCCACATCGCCGCAGTCGGTTTCGATCTCTATGCCGAGCTGGTGGCCGAAGCCGTGCAGAAGCTCGAGGGCCAGTCGCTTCCTCCGATCGAGACCAAGGAGGTTCGCATCGAGCTGCCAGTCGACGCCCATCTTCCCGACGACTACCTCCCCGATCAGTCGTTGCGTCTCGAGGCCTATCGGAAACTGGCGATGGCGGAGTCACCGATTGAAGTGGATGAGGCCGGCGTCGAGTGGGTGGATCGCTTCGGACCCTTACCGCCGGCCGCGAAAGCTCTTCTAGATATCGCCCGCTTGCGGGTCGAGGCATTGCGGGTCGGCTTGACCGAGATCGTAACGTTGCGACGCGAGGTGCGGTTGGCGCCGGTGTCGTTCTCGGCCAGTCAGGAGGTGAGATTGGAGCGCCTCTCTCCGAAGGCGGTCGTCCGTGAAGGCGTCTTGTTCATCCCCACTCCTCCGGGCGACCCGGTCGCCAGCCTGATCAGGTTTCTCGAAAACATGTGGCCTCCCGCTGCTCAGCCTGCTTCCTCTCCCCCAGCGGAAGTTGGGGGAGTGGCCGCCGACGAAAGGAGGCGGACGAGGGGGCCCCGTAGCAACGCTCAGATCGGCGCCCCCTCCCCTCGCTGCGCTCGGGGACTCCCCCGGCTTCCGCCAGGTGATAGGGTCGCTAGACGTCGAAGTTGGTTACCATGCGCTCAGGATTAATCTGGATTGGTGCGGAAATCCCTTCTACTTTTGCTCGTTCTTGGCGCGCTCAGCCTGGTCGCATGCAGTGGAGCGGGCGGCCCGACGGCAGCCACTGTCGACGGCGTCAACATCACAGTGAGCGAGGTGCAGATGATGCGCCTCGACGCCGATCCCGAAGCGGCGGTTGTCGACAAAGCGCAATTTGCCAACGATCTCACCAACGCCATCTTCAACGTGGCATTGATCGCTGCCGCCAAGTCCGAGTTTGGGATCGATCCCACCGAGGCCGAAGTGAGTGCCAAGTTGGCCACCATCGAGAGCGAAATCCAGGCCATGCAGGGAATTTCCGGCGAGGAGTTTCTGGCCACGCAAGGGATCGGAGCCGAGCAGCTGAGCGTGATTGCCCGCCAACAGGTGATCAAGGATGCGCTCGACGTCGAGTTCCTCGACCGCATCACCCCGGCTACCGATGCCGAGGCCGAAGAGCTGCTCGGTGCAGAGCGGATCGCCCGCACGACGGCCTGTGTCAGCCATCTCCTTGTCGTCACCGAGGAGGAAGCGACTGCCGCTCTAGACCGAATCGACGGCGGAGAAGATTTCGCCACGGTGGCGGCCGAGGTTGGCACCGATGCCACCGCTGCGAACGGAGGCGAACTTGGCTGCGAATCGCTCGGTGCTTACGTCCCCGAGTTTGCCGAGGCCTCCCTGAGCGCCCCGATCGGTGAGGTTGTCGGCCCAGTGGAAACCGAGTTCGGCTTTCACCTGATCCTCGTGACCTCGCGCGAAGAGCCAGCTCTCGCCGACATCAAGACTGAGATCGACCTCCAACGGGTGAACGGGGAGATCTTTACCTGGATCGTCGAAACGCGCACCGCGGCCGAGGGCACCGTCGAGTCCGAGTTCGGCACCTGGGTCACAGATCCCAACCCGCAGGTGCAAGCGCCGACCAGCTAGTCGGCTCCGCGCAGTGACGCTCAAGGTAGTTGGCCTCGGTCCGGCCGGCCTCGACCGTCTACCGACCAGTGTCCGCTCACTGCTGCTTGCCCCGGAGCAAACGGTGATCGTCCGCACCATTCAGCACCCTGCCGCCGCGGAGCTGGCGCTCACCCGCGAGGTGACCTCGTGCGACGACCTTTACGAGGCTGCGGACAACTTCGAGGGCGTTTATGACGCGATCGTCGAGCGGGTGCTCGAAGCCGCCAAGCAAGCACCCGTGATTTACGCCGTCCCCGGCAGCCCAATCATCGGTGAGCGGGCAGTCGCCGAGCTCCGTCGCCGTTTCCCGACGGACATTGTGCATGGCGAGTCGTTTGTCGATGCCGTACTCGCCGCGGTCGGCTATGACCCGCTCGAACGCGGCTTGCGCATCCTCGACGGCCAATCGCTACCCGATCCGCTCCTCGTCGACGGTCCCACTCTCGTGGCCCAACTCGATACCCCTTTGGTCCTCGCCGAGGCGGCGTCCGCCCTGGCCAGGGTCGTGGGCGAGGGAACTGCGGCTGCGCTGGTCATCGATGCCGGCGGGTCGGATGAACGCGTCATCGCAGTCGATCTCGAGCAGATCGACCTCACCTTGCCCGGGCTCAGGACGTCGCTTTTCCTTGACCCACGGCCGGGAGGTCTGGCCGGGGTGATCAAAACCATGTCGAGATTGCGTCGCGAGTGCCCCTGGGATCAGAAACAGACCCATGAGAGCCTGGTCAAAAACCTGGTCGAGGAGACCCACGAGTTGATCGACGCCATCGCCTCGGGAGACGAGGGCGCGATTTAGGACGAGTTGGGCGACGTCTTGCTCCAAGTTCTGTTCCACAGCGTCACCTCGGCTCAGGCGGGCGGGTTCGGGATCGAAGACGTCGCCGAGAATCTGCGGGTGAAGCTGGTCCGCCGGCATCCGCACGTGTTCGGCGACGTGGTGGCAAAGTCGGCCGACGAAGTGAAGGCCAACTGGGAGGAGATCAAGGTCGCCGAGAGGGGAGAGGCGCCCACTTCCATCCTGGCGGGAGTATCCGCGGGCATGCCTGCGCTCGAACGGGCGGCCAAGCTGCAGCGCAAAGCGGCGACTGTTGGTTTCGATTGGACCGCGCCGGAGCCGGTCGTGGCCAAAGTCGCCGAAGAACTAGAGGAAGTCTCGGAGGTGCTGGCGGACCCTGAAGCCGCTGCTGCCGAGATTGGCGATCTCTTGTTTGCGGTGGTCAACCTCGCCCGCCACATCGGGGTCGATCCCGAGCTCGCCTTGGTGGGAAGCATCCAGACATTTGTTGCTCGGTTCGAGGCGATGGAACGACAGGGCTCGTTGGCCGGGCTCAGCCTTGACGAGCTCGACGCCCGCTGGGTCGAGGCAAAGCGCCAGATGCGTGATAGACCACCCCGTTAACGTAGCCGGTTCATGTCGAGCTTCAATCAGATCGCCGATCTCAAGGCGCGCGAGATCCTCGACTCGCGGGGAAATCCCACCGTCGAAGTCGAGGTCTTTCTTGCCGATGGGAGTTTCGGCCGGGCCGCAGTGCCGTCGGGAGCGTCGACCGGGGCGCGCGAGGCCGTCGAGCTGCGCGACGGCGGCAGTCGTTATCTCGGCAAAGGGGTTTCGAAAGCCCTTGATCACATCCGGACGGTGATCGCCCCGCAGGTGATCGGTCTCGACGCCGACCGCCAGGAGACCGTCGATCAAGTCATGCTCGATCTCGACGGGTCGATCGACAAGTCCCGTTTGGGCGCCAACTCACTCCTGGCGGTGTCGCTGGCGGTGGCTCGGGCCGCCGCCGCCTCGAGCGGGCTGCCTTTGTACCGCTATCTGGGCGGGCCGACCGCGCGGGTGCTCCCGGTTCCCTGCCTGAATGTCCTGAACGGTGGCGCCCATGCCTCCAACTCCGTCGACATCCAGGAGTTCATGCTTGTCCCCGGCGGCTTTCCGTCCTACACCGAGGCTCTGCAAGCAGGGGTGGAGTGCTATCACTCCTTGCGCAAGGTCCTGGCGGGTCGTGGTCTCGCCACCAATGTTGGTGACGAAGGCGGCTTTGCGCCGAATCTGGCCACGAACCGAGCGGCCTTGGAGTTCCTGGTCGAAGGGGTCGAGGCGGCGGGCTACAAGCTCGGCGAGGAGATCGGTCTCGCCCTTGATGTGGCTGCGACCGAGCTTTACAAGAACGGGCACTACTTCCTCGATGGGGCCGAGATCACAACCGAGGCGATGGCTGATTACCTGGTGAACCTGGTCGACGGTTTTCCGCTGGTCTCAATCGAAGACGGAATGGCCGAGGACGATTGGGACGGCTGGAAGCTTCTCACCGAGCGCCTGGTGAGTCGGATCCAGCTCGTCGGCGACGACCTCTTCGTCACCAACGAGGAGATTTTGCGGAAAGGCATCACAACCGGGGTCGCCAATGCCATTCTGATCAAGGT
>JBPCQV010000137.1:0-6353 GCA_050997725.1 Acidimicrobiia bacterium | reverse complement strand
GTCCCAGTTCGATCTCATCACCGCCGGCGCCACTCTCGGCGGGAACGTCCGAGTTGGGCTCGAGGATTCGATCTACCTCCGCCGAGGAAAGCTGGCGGAATCGAACGCCGACCAGGTCGAGAAGATCGTCCGGATCCTCGATGAGCTCTCCCGGACCCCGATGACTTCCGAGGAGACTCGAGAGGTGCTTGTCCTCAAGGGCAACAATCAAGTCGCCTTTTGAGCCCGTGACCGGCAACCGCGAATGAGGTTCGGCGTCGTCGGCACCGGCGTCATCGGTTCCGGATGGGCGGTGCGGGCGTTGTCGCGCGGTTGGGACGTAATCGCCACCGACCCCTCCCCCGGCGCCGAGGTCCGCCTGCGTTCAGCCGTGGCCAACGCCTGGCCGGCGGTTCGAAAGCTCGGCCTTTATCCTGACGCCGACCCTGATCGGATCGAGTTCGTTCCCTCCGCCGGCGCGGTCGGAGAGGCGGCCGAGTTCATCCAGGAGTCCGCTCCCGAGTCAGTCGAAATCAAACGGCCCCTGCTGCAAGTGCTCGATGCAGCCTCCGGCCCTGAAGTGGTGATCGCCTCTTCGACCTCGGGCCTGCGCCCTACGCTCCTCCAAGAAGGGATGCGTAATCCCGAACGCCTGGTCGTCGGACACCCTTTCAACCCCGTCTATCTACTCCCACTGGTCGAGGTGGTCGGCGGCACCCTCACCTCAGTTCCGACAATCGCGGCAGCGAAAGACGTTTACGAAAACCTCGACATGTATCCGCTCCTCGTCCGCAACGAGATCGACGGTTTCCTGGCCGACCGCCTGCTCGAGGCGCAATGGCGCGAGATTCTGCATTTGGTCGCAGACGGGATCGCCAACACTGCCGAGCTCGACGACGCCATCACCTATGGGCCGGGACTGCGATGGGCCGGCATGGGCACCAATCTCATCTACCACCTCGCCGGCGGCGAGGCCGGCATGCGTCACATGCTCGAGCAATTCGGGCCTGCGCTCGAGTGGCCCTGGACCAAACTCGTCGCCCCTCCCCTCACCGATGAGCTGATCGAGCGGATGACCGCCGGAACCGAGGCGCAAGCGGCGGGCCGCTCGATCGTCGACCTCGAGCAGCAGCGCGACGGCTACCTGCTATCGGTGATGAGGGCATTGGCAGCTCACGGCATCGGCGCCGGATTGGTCCTCTCCCGGCGAGAAGCCCGCATCCTTGCCGCCTCGGCGCCGGCCCCTTGGCTGCCGGGCCAGTCTGTCCCCGCGCCGCTCGAGCTCTACCGATGTCGGGTCGAGCCTGATTGGATCGACTACAACGGTCACATGACCGAAAGTGCCTATCTGCTCGCGGCCGGCAACGCCACCGACGCCCTCTTTCGCTACATCGGCATCGACGAGGACTACCGCGCGGCTGGAAACTCCTTCTACACCGTCGAGACCCACATCAAGTTCCTGCGCCAGGCGGCAGTCGATGAAGCGTTGACCTTCGCCACTCAGGTGGTGGGGGCTGACGTCCAGCGGCTCCACCTTCTCCATACCATGCGCCGCGCCGAGACCGGGGAGGCAATCGCCACGATCGAACAGATGTTGATCCACGTCGACATGACCGCCTCGCGTGCGGCCCCGGTGGAGCGCGGACCGGCGGCGGCGTTTGCGGCAGTGGCGGCAGCGCATGCTTCGCTCCCCATCACGACCGACTGTCGGATGGGTCTTCGCTAGTGGACTTCGCTCTCACCGACGAGCAGCGGCTCATCTCCGAGACGGTCCGTCGATTCGTGACCCAAGAGCTCATGCCTCACGAGGCCGACATCGAACGGCTCGGCGAAGTTCCCCTCGAGCTGGCCGCGGCAATCAAAGCCAAAGCGATCGCCGCCGGAATCTACGCCGCCAACATGCCGGCCGAACTCGGCGGCGGTGGCCTTGACAACGTCACCATGGTCCTCGTCGAAAAGGAGCTGGGCAAGACCTCGTATGGGTTGCACTATCTCGTCGCCCGGCCCTCCAACATCCTGCAGGAATGCACCGGCGCCCAAGTCGAGGAGTACCTGCTGCCAACCATCCGCGGGGAGCGGGTCGAATGCCTGGCGATGAGCGAGCCCGATGCCGGCTCCGATTTGCGGAGCATGAAATGCCGGGCCGTCCGCGATGGCAACGAATACCGGATCCAAGGGACCAAGCATTTCATTTCTCACGCCGACGTGGCCGACTACGTGATCCTATTCGCTGCCACCAGCCAGGACGAGAACGGTCGCGGGCAAATCACGAGCTTTCTCGTCGACATGAGCACCCCCGGTTTCGAGGTGTCGCCGGGATATCGGAGCGTGTCTCATCGCGGTTACAACAACTCGATTCTCAGCTTCGATGATTGCCGGGTTCCGGCAACGGCGATCCTGGGCGAGGAGAGTCGGGGCTTCGAGGTGGCCAATCGCTGGCTGGGTTCGACCCGTCTGCAGGTCGCCGCCACCTGCCTGGGACGGGCCGAGCGAGCCCTGTCCCTGGCGACGGAATGGGCCGCCACCCGCACCCAGTTCGGCCAGAAGATCGGCAAGTTCCAAGGCGTGTCCTTCAAGCTCGCCGACATGTCGACCCGGCTGGCGGCAGCCGAGCTGCTCACCCTGCGGGCGGCCTGGTCGGTGGACCAAGGCAACGTCGACGATGCCGAGATCGCCCAGGCCAAGCTCTACGCCAGCGAGATGCTGGCCTTTGTCACCGACGAGGCCATCCAAGTCTTTGGCGGCATGGGCCTTATGGACGAGCTTCCACTGGAGCGGATGTGGCGGGACGCCCGCGTGGAGCGGATTTGGGATGGGACTTCGGAGATCCAGCGGCACATCATCAGCCGAGCGATGCTGCGCCGTTACGGAGGGTAAGTGAGCGAAGAACTCCGGATGGAACGGACACCTCCCGTCCTGACCGTCACCATCAGCCGCGGCAAGGTGAACGCCATCGATGCTGCTCTCAGCCGGGAGCTGGGACGTGTCTTTGCAGATTTTCGAGACGACCCCGCCTACCGGGTCGCGATCCTCACCGGCGCCGGTGATCGCTATTTCTCCGCCGGCTGGGATCTCAAATCCGCCGCCGAGGGCGAGGATTACGAATCGGATTTTGGCGAGGGCGGCTTTGGCGGGTTCGCGGAACTGGAAAATCTGTTCAAACCGGTGATCTGTGCGGTGAACGGATCGGCGGTTGGGGGTGGTTTTGAGATGGTGCTTGCCGCCCATATGGTGGTGGCGGCCGAGCACGCCGAGTTCTTCCTGCCCGAAGTTGTCCGCGGAATTGTGCCCGCTGCCGGGTCGCTCAACCTGCCGCGGCTGCTCTCACGAACCCAAGCCCTGGAGTTGCTCCTGACCGGGCGCCGGCTCACCGCCGCCGAGGCACTCGCCTGGGGTTTGGTCAATCAGGTGGTCCCCGGGCAAGAAGTCTTAACTGCCGCTCGCGCTCTCGCCGAGCAGGTGGTCGCCGCCGCCCCGCTGGCAGTGGCGGCGGTGCTGGAGATCGTCGAGAAAAGCGCCGGCATGACCGTCCGCGACGGATATGCGCTTCTTCGATCGGGGGCAATCAAGAACTATGAGGATGCGCTCGCCTCAGACGATGCCCGCGAAGGCCCGACTGCCTTCGTCGAGAAACGGCTGCCCTTCTGGCAGGGCAGGTGATGCTCTCCCCCTATCGGGTCAAGGTCAAGCCCGAGTGGGTGGATTACAACCACCATCTCAATGAGGGCGCCTATGGGGTGATCTTCTCCGACGCTACCGACCATGCACTGATCGAGCTCGGCCTCGGCCCGTCCTATCGCGAAACGATCGGTGGCACCTTCTATACGGTGGAGACGCACACCCGCTTCCTACGCGAGGTCCCGGAAGCTGCCAAGGTCACTGTCAACTGCGAAGTCCTCGGCGTTGATGAAAAGCGACTCCATTTTTGGAGCGTGATGCGAACGTCCACCGACGAGCGCACCGCGGCGACCCAAGAAACGATGCTGGTCCATGTCGACATCGCGGGCGCCGGCGTGCGACCGATGGGACCCGAGCTCCTCGCCAATGCCCGGTCTCTCCTTCGGCCAACGGCCCCACCCGAAGCGGGACGATCGGTACGACCGCTTCCCTTCGGGACGATTCGTTAGGCGATTGTGGTGGCTGTACCACCACGCAAACCTTAGGTTCGCGATTGCTGGAGGAAGGAGCGGTCGAGGTCGTCGATCGATCCGGCGCCAATCAGGGTCATCGTTCGTTGGATGTCGGCCGCGAACCAGGCGAGGACGCGGTCGACGCCACGCTCCCCGGCCGCCCCGAGCCCGTATAGATAGGCCCGGCCCGCCATGCACGCGGTGGCACCAGCAGCGACCGCCTTGACGATGTCGCTCCCGCGCCGAACTCCCCCGTCGCAAATAATCTCGATCCGCCCTTCGAGGGCGTCGGCCACTGGCGCAACCAGGTTGAAGGGTGACGGCGCCCCGTCGAGCTGGCGACCACCGTGATTGGACAGGGCAATGGCTTCGACCCCTGAGTCCGCGGCGCGCACGGCATCCTCCACAGACTGGATCCCTTTGACGACGATGGGGCGGTCCCAGATGGAACGGAGCCAAGCGACGTCGTCCCAGGACAGCGCCGGCTCGAACTGTTGGTTGACGTAGTCCGCAAGCGAGACCGGGGAGGCGCCATCGCCAACCTCGCGCCCCAAGACATTGGCGAAGCGGATCGGCTCGCTGGTGACGAAAGCCCATGTCCAAGCGGGATGGAGAGCGCCGTCGAGAATCGTGCCGGGACCGATGCTCGGAGGCAGCGAGAAGCCTCGGCGCACGTCTCGCTCCCGGCGACCGAAGACTGGAGTATCCACAGTCAGGACGAGGGCCTCATAGTTGGCGCCGGCAGCACGATCGATCATGTCTTTGACCAGCCCACGATCTCGCCAGGCATAGACCTGAAACCACAGCCGGCCGTCGCTCACCGCCCGCACCTCTTCGATCGACCTCGTGCCCAACGTCGACAGCGTGTAGGGGAGGCCGGCGCGATTGGCCGACCGCGCGACTGCCAGCTCTCCTGCTGGATCGGCGATTCGGGTGAAGCCGGTAGGAGCTAAAACGAGCGGATAAGACAACGGCTGGCCAAGGAGCGTTGAAGTGATATCGACCTCGTCGATTCCTCGCAGCACGCGAGGATTAAACGTCACTTTGGCGAAGGCATTTTGGTTGGCGACCAGCGTCCGTTCGTCCTCTGCTCCGCCATCGATGTAGTCGAAGACGCCGCCGGGCAGTCGCCGACGGGCGATGCGCCGCAGATCCTCGACTGAAGCGGCTCGCGACAACCGCCTTTCGACTGGGTCGCGCTCAATGGGCTTGAAGCGGACAACGGACCGCAGAGTTTCGAAGATCCGAAGGACCGAGCTATTTGCGATCCTCATTGCCGGTCACTCTGACCGCTTGCCGCCCGGCGGGCTGCCGCTGCGAGCCAGCTTCGCCTGATCAGCCCGCTGAACGGGCGGATGAATAACCAGTAGATGCCAAAGATCCGCCGGGTTCTTTTATCAGTGGCGAGCACCCGTGTCTGCGTACTTAGGAAGGCGCCATCGCGGACTGGCCTTGCCAGCAGGTTTGCTCCAATTTTGACAAAGCCGGGCTCTGAGAACTGAGCGAATTCGATCGCGTCGCCAACGGGCGCTCGCTCGCCACCGGAAACCTTCCACGACTGGTCGATCAGCCCGAAGGCGACCTCGGACCCCTCGTTCTCTCCCAAGGGGCAAAAGCCGAATTGAAGGATCTGCTCATACAAGGGGTCGGACCCCCTCAAGCACTTTCCGAACCGGGGCCGACCCAATACCCGACCGGGCAAGTTGCGTAGTCCGATCAGGATCCGGAGTAATCGAATCTCATTTGGCGGGGCATGCTTCACGAGCTCAAGAGCAGCAGCGGGTGTGACCGGGAGCCACGTCCCATACGTCTCGCACCAATGCCAATCCGGTATCGCGACATCCAACAACGACAAGGGCCATTCCTTCCAGAACACAACCTACCGCTCCATCTCCTCACCCTCCTCCGCGTGTTTAGCGTGAACGCCATGGACATTGTGCTCATCCCCGGCTTCTGGCTGAACGGCGACTCTTGGGCGGAAGTGACTCCGGTGCTCGAGGAGGCCGGCCACCGCGTCTATCCGCTCAACCTGCCGGGTCTCGAATCCGTTGAGGCCGACAGAGCGACCATCGGCTTGCGCGACCACGTCCGCGCCGTCGTCGAGTTTGTCGATGGTCTCAAAGGACCAGTCGTGCTCGTCGGTCACTCCGGCGGCGGCGCGATCGCGCATGCGGTGGTCGACGCTCGGCCCGACCGCATTGCCCGTGTCGTCTACGTCGACAGCGGACCGCTTGCCGACGGCGG
>JBPCQV010000092.1:0-4000 GCA_050997725.1 Acidimicrobiia bacterium | reverse complement strand
ACCGCTCAGTTCATGGTGGTGGCGGCTTTCTCGATGGCATTTTTGGCGCTCTTCATGTATTTGATCGCGCTGCAGTACGCCCATGGGGTGGTCCGCGGTGCGCTCGACGAGGGCGTCCGGATCGGCTCGCCCGCTCCGGCTACCACGACGGACTGCCAGGCAGCCATCGATCGGGTTCTGAGCGACTTGCTCAGCGGTCCGCTCGGCGGCGAGATCAGTGCGGTGTGCACGGAGGAAGCCGGTCTCGTGGTGGCGCGAGCCGACGGAGTCTTCTCCGGGTGGTTTCCCGGTGTCCCTGATCTCGTCGTCTCGACCGAGGTGGCCGGGGTCAAAGAGAGCGATGAATAGCGAGCGGGGTTCGACGCCGATCGAGCTCGCTCTGGGGCTGATGACGATTGTCGTGCCGGTGGCAATCGTCATCTTGCTGGTCGCCCCAATTTTCGAAGCGCGCAATTTCGCTCGCCGGGCGGCGGCCGAAGGTGCGCGCGCCGGGGTGGTGGCGATCGAGAACCCGCTGGATGCCGCCTCGAGCGCGATCACCCGGCTGGCCGCAGGGCTCGGTGTTCCGCCAGAGTCGGTCACCGTCGAGTTCTGCGAAGGCGCCACTTGCTCCTGGGCGAGAGGCGCCACCTTTGTCGTCGACGTCTCGGTCCAAGTCGACCAGGTCTCTGACCTGTTGCCGACCGGATCCATGACCGTCTCCGCGCGCCACGGCGAGCAGATCGATCTCTACCGGAGCCTTCCGTGAGCTCGGAGCGGGGATCGGTGCCGATCTGGTTTCTCGGCCTCGCGTTCTGCTTGCTGATGTTGGGGGCAATGTCCGCCGAGCTGTGGCGCATCATCGGCGATCGTCAGGAACTCGTAGCCATGGCAGATGGGGCAGCGATTGCGGCGGCCAGCGCCATCGATCTCGATCATTACCGCGCCACTGGCGAAGCCTTGCTCGATCCCGAGCAAGCCGAAGGTCTGGCGCTGGCGGTTGTGACCAGCTCGAGCGGGGGCGTCGACCTTTCCGCGCCGCCGCTCGTCAAGGTCGCAGAGGATCGATTGTCGGTGACGATCGAATTGGAACGACACGTCCCGTTCGGATTGATCCGCTTTCTGCCGATCGCCGAGGACGGCTTCGATGTCACCGGGGTCGCGGTGGCCTATCCGCATTCGCCGTGAGCGAACGGCTCCGGCTGGCGGTGGCGTTGGCGCTGGTGGCGCTGCTGGCCGGTGGCTGGTTCTGGCTGCGAGATGTCGAGCCGCAGCCGCCCCCAACTCAATCCGCCGAGCTGGCCGGTGCCGAGGCGGCGCTGGCGGCGTGGGGCCTTTGGGCCGGCGACGGCGACCTATCCCATCTCGATGGCGCCTTTGCCGATGGCCCGCAGCTCGCGCAGATTCGCAGCGAGGATCCGACGATCGTTCCCGGTGATCCCTACCAGTTCGTACTCTCCGACGCACGAGTAGTTGAGCCGGGTCTGGTTAGAGGGACGGTCATGTTGACCCGTCCCGGCGAAGTCGAACAACATTTCCAGTGGGACCTAGAGCTGATCGAAGTCGACGGTGAGTGGCGTCTCTGGACCGTCCGCACGTCGCCGTAAGAGAGGTTCGGACGTTCTCTGGGCTGGGGTCGTTGTTGGACAGCGCTGTGAACCCATGGTTCGCGAAGCCAAGGGTGTCTACAGTCGAAATGTGATCACGTCGATCCATACCTTGATCTACTCGGACGATCCCGCTGCGACACGGGCATTTCTGCGCGACGTGCTGGAGTGGTCGTGGGTCGAGGAGCCAGGCTCCTCAGGGTGGTTAATCTTTAGAAGTGGTCCGAGCGAAATGGGGATTCACCCAACCCGGAGTGAATGGGAGGGAAAGGTCCACGAGAGTCAGCGGCACCACGAGATTTCGCTGATGTGTGACGACCTTGCGGCGACCCGCGCGGAGTTGGAGCGGAAGGGTGCCACCTTCACGTCTCCAATCGTTGACGAAGGCTACGGCCTCACAACGATGCTCGAGGTTCCCGGCACCGACCCAGTCGTGCTGTACGAGCCGAAGCACCCGACGGCGTTTGACTTGTAACAAGATGCCTAGGCCGACGCTCCTGTGTAGTGGCGCAACGACCAGACCCACAAGCGCGATGTCGCGAACAGCAGCAGCGCCGCGATCGAACAGCTGACAACCAGGATCCCAATGGATCCCCGTCCAAGAATGGCCTCGGCCGGGACTGTCGTGAGCAAGGCGACGGGAATCAAGAAGGTGAGAACAGTTCGGATCGCACCGCGATACATATGAACGGGAAATCGCCCAGCTTCGACTATGCCTTGAATCACATCATCGAGACCCTCGCCACCGATGGTCCAAACCGCCAAGCATTGAATCGCCAGGGCTAGGGAGTAGGTCACCAATCCTCCGGCGACGGTCAGCAACCCGAAAGTGAGCACGGATAGTGGGGAAACCGGATCACCCCGGCGAATCAAGCCAAAGATCACGAGCCCCAACCCGAGCAAAGGGTCGAGCCAGTTGTAAACGCCGACGTGTCTCAAGCTCACCATGAACTGGCTCGAGACGGGTTTGGTCAGAAGAAAGTCGAGCGTTCCCATTCGGACGTACTCAGTCATCATCGACAGGTTGGGGCTGATCACGGCCTGGCGAAATCCGTTGATCGCAAAGAAAATACCGAGCACCACAAGGAGCTCGTCATAAGTCCAGCCTCGTATGGAGGGGGCGAAACGAAAGTAAGCCCCGACCCCGACGGTCGCCCAGGCAAGCCAGAACAAGCTGAGCACGGCGTTGGCCCAGAACGCTGTCCGGTATTGCATTTCGGTGACAAGGGTGTTCCCCCAGAAGAGGCGGAGTAGCCGGAGATAGCGCTTCATCCTCCGACCGCCTGATAGCGGCGGATTCCCTTGCGCCAGCCCAGTCGATAGAGCAGTAGAAAGATACCGAGCCAAACTGCGGTGACGGCGAAGCTGCGAAGTATCTCATTGCCGGTGAGCCGACCCAAGAGCAATTCGAGCGGAAAACCCATCGAGGCACGAAACGGCAGCCACCGTCCCGTTGCTTCCACGATCTCGGGCATCAACGGCAAGGGAGCGATCCAACCCGACAGGAATGCTCCAATTCCCCACCAAAGATTTTCGATGTTGGCGGCCTGTGTCGTCCAGAAGGTGATCGTGGCAATTGCCATGCCCATGATCACGTTGAGGAGAAACCCGGTCAGGGCTGCCATGAAGGTCAGGCTCCATTGCCAGAAGTTGAGTTCATAACTGAGAGCAGGTACCAACAAGGTGATCAACACGAGAGTCGGGACAAGGATCACGACCACCACTACTCGAAACCCGATCTCGCGCGTCAGGTATTGGTGGAACGGGTCGAATGGTTTGAGCAACTTGAAGGAAAAGTCGCCGCTGCGAATGTCGTCGTCCCAGGTATAAGCCACGAAACTTGTGGTGGTGTGCCATAGGAGCGCGGCGGCGGCGTAGTACGAGATGAAGTCGCCTCGATCCCACCCATTGGCCGGCCCCACCTCGTCAACGACTGCGAGCCAGACAGCCATGAGCAGAAGAGGAAAGAGAGAAGTCAGCACCCACACCGTCAACCGGGTTCGATACGCGAGTCCGACACCAATGTTGGCGCGCAGCGAAGCTTTGTAGGCCGCAATCATCTCTCGGCGAAGACCCGCCGAATCACTTCGTCGATCTCGGGCTCTTCGATGGCGATATCTTCGATCGGGAGTTCGGACAGCATGCGAGCAGCGGTTTCTTTGGTTGCATTGCGCCGGACTTGCAGTACCGCGGTCACCCCATCTGTCTTGACCACCTCCCCGAACTCGCCCAAACGTGCCGGATCAACTGGCTCCGACATCGTGATGCGGATAACTCGGTGGGGGGCAGTGGCATCGATCAACTCAGTCAGGTTTCCGTCGAAGCGAAGGCGTCCATGGTCGATCACGATCACTCGTCGAGTCAGCTCGGCGACATCGGTCATGTAGTGGCTCGTCAACAGCACGGTGGCTTGA
>JBPCQV010000027.1:0-4918 GCA_050997725.1 Acidimicrobiia bacterium | reverse complement strand
GACTCCGGCGGCGAGGGCCGCTTTCGTGGCGGGGAAGGGCTCGAGCGCGAGATCGAGTTCCTGGAGGAGTGCGAGCTTTCCTTGATCGGAGAACGCCGCCGCCACCAGCCCTGGGGCCTGTCCGGGGGCGGTCCCGGCGCCTGCGGGGAGGACTGGCTCCTCCGACCTGGCGCCACCCCGGAACGGTTGGCGGCCAAGACCAACCTCACCGTTTCGCCCGGCACCCGCCTCCTCGTCCGCACCCCAGGCGGCGGCGGCTACGGCACCAATCAAACCTAAGGTTTACGTGGTGGCATAGCCAACAAAATCGCCTTAGGTTTGAGATTGACCCCGAGATGCATGACGACCTGATCGCCGCTCTAGACGCCGAACGCGTGCTGCAGACGCCGCTCGCGCTCCACGTGTACGGCCGAGACGCGGGCGTTTATCGGGGACAGCCGGCGGTGGTCGTCCTGCCCGAGACGACCGCAGAGGTCGTCAAGGTGGTCGAAATTGCGAACCGCCATGAGGTGCCGGTGGTTGCTCGAGGCGCGGGCACCGGCCTCGCCGCCGGCGCGGTCGCCACTGAGGGGGGCATCGTGCTCGTCACGACCAAGATGAACCGAATCGAGGAGATCGATCCTGACAACCGCACCGCCTGGGTCGGCCCAGGAGTGATCAACCTCGATTTGTCGAAGGCCGCCGAGCCTCACGGGCTTCACTTCGCGCCCGACCCGTCCTCCCAGGCCGCCTGCACCATCGGCGGCAACGTTGCCAACAACTCGGGAGGCCCGCATTGCCTGGCTGAGGGATCGACCGTCAACCATGTCCTTGCCCTCGAAGTGGTGCTCGCCGACGGGTCGGTGGCCATGGTTGGTTCGGCGGCGCCCGATCCGATCGGGCTCGACCTGCGCGGCCTCCTCGTCGGCTCAGAGGGAACGCTCGCCATCGTCACCAAGATCTTGGTCAGGCTCCTTCCCAACCCTCCCGATGTGCGCACGCTACTTTGCTCTTTCGATTCGATCGCCGATGCGGCCGCCACCGTGTCCGGAATCATCGCCGCCGGAATTGTGCCGGCGGCGCTCGAGATGATGGACCAGGCGATCACTCAGGCAGTCGAGAACTGGCTCCATGCCGGGCTCCCCACCGACGCGGTCGCGATCTTGTTGGCCGAAGTCGTCGGCGACACGGCGGCGGTGGAAGCCGAGGCCAAGGTCATGGCCGAGGTTGCTCACGCTCACCATGCCCGCGAAGTGCGGATGGCGGCCGACGACAGCGAGCGAGCTCTGCTTTGGAAGGGTCGCAAAGCCGCGTTTGGCGCGGTGGCGCAGGCGGCTCCCAACTACTACCTCCACGACACCGTCGTTCCCCGGACCCGGCTGGTCGAGACGATGGCCAAGGTCTACGAGATCGGAGCCCGTCACCAGTTGCAAATGCTCAACGTTTTCCATGCCGGCGACGGCAACTTGCATCCGTTGATGGTTTTCGACGCTTCGGTTCCGGGGATGATTGAGAAAGTGCAAGAGGCGGCTGACGAATTGGTGGCGGCCTGTGTGGCGGTGGGCGGGGCGCTGAGCGGCGAGCACGGGATCGGCCGGGAGAAACGCGATCTGATGCCGCTGATGTTCAGCACCACCGATCTCGATGCGCAGGCGCGGATCAAGGAAACTTTCGATCCAAGCAATCGCTTCAACCCCGGAAAGGTGCTGCCCACCGGCTCTCGCTGCTTCGATCTCGGCGCCTCGGTCCCGCCCGGAGCCTGGGTGTGAGCATTCGCGCCGCCCGCACCAAGGTTGCGGGCCGAGCGGTATTGGGCGAAGGAGTCAACACGCTTCATCCCGGCTCCATCGCCGAGATGGCGGAAGCGCTGGCACGGGCGACCGCCAAGAATCGCCGGACAGTTATTTGGGGAGGTGGCACCCACCAGGGAATCGGCTACCGCATCGATCCCGATCTGGTGATTTTCACGGATCGCCTCGCCCGGGTTATCGATTGGGAACCTGACGACCTCACCGTCGTCGTCGAGGGTGGCGTGAAAGTCGCCGATCTCGAAGCTTTACTCGCCACCCGCGGCCAGACTGCGGTGCTCCCTGAGGACCCAGGAGGCGGGACAGTAGGCGGCATGATGGCCGCGGGCATCTCCGGTTACCGCCGCTCTCGTTACGGCCCCACCCGAGACCGAGTGCTCGAAGTGCAGGTGGTGACCGGCGACGGCCGGATCGTGAAGGGAGGTGGACGGGTAGTGAAAAACGTCACCGGTTATGACCTGCCGCGGCTGGTTGTCGGCTCTTTCGGGTCGCTCGGCGTCATCGTGTCGTGCTGTTTCAAGTTGTGGCCCGTCCCGCACGCAACCGCCACCGTGACGATCGAACCCGGCCGAATCGTCGACGTTCATCGTCCTCTGGCGATGTTGAGTGACCGCTCCTCGACGAAGATCTACCTGGGTGGCACCGAGGCCGAAGTTAGGAATCAGGTGACGCGGCTCGGAGGCGAGACCCAAAACGAGCTGGTCTGGCCGGCCTTGCCCCACCGCGCCTGGGCTTTTTCGCTCAGGGTTCCTCCGCAAACCGCGGCGGGTCTTCTTGCCGGCATTCCGGCCGAGGCAGACTTCATCCATCAGGTAGGCGTCGGCGAGATTGCCATATCGGCTCCCTCGAGCGACGGTATGGCGGCCCTACGTTCTGAAGCGGAAGCAGCCGGCGGCGCCCTCATCGTCACCCGGGCTGCGGATGACGGCTTCGAACCGTGGGGAACCCCGCCGCCAACACTCAACCTGCAGAGCAAATTGATCGCTGCTTTCGACCCGGAAAGAGTGATCAACCCGGGACGGCTGCCCGGACGAATCTGATGACCGCGCAGGTCTGGCGCACTGACTTCGCCCCCACCACCGCCGAGCTCAATGCCTGTGTGGCTTGCGGGCTTTGCCTTCCGCATTGCCCGACCTTCCGGCTGACCGGCCTCGAAACTGCGTCGCCGCGCGGGCGTCTCGCCGCGATGCGAGGGGTGGCGGAGGGAGTCATCGACATCGACGGTGAATTCGAGGAGGCGATGTCTTTCTGCCTCAACTGCCGCGCCTGCGAAGCAGTGTGCCCGAGCATGGTGCCCTTCGGCCGGGCAATGGAAGGCGCCCGGGCGGAGGTTGCCGCCGCCCGCCCGACGGCCAGCCGCCGGCTTCGCCACTTCGTCCTTGGTCGGGTGATCCCCAATCGAGGCATCGTCGGTGTCGCGACCGATCTCGTCAAGGGCTTGCAAAAGCTCGGCCTGCCTTTGTTGCTAAGGGGAACCGCCCAGCGCTCCTGGCGTGGGTTGAGACGATTCGAGGCTCGTCCCCGCCGGGCCCAGATCGGGGACGGCCCGCGGGTAGGGCTCCTAGTCGGGTGCGTGATGGACAAATGGTTCGGGAAAGTCAATCAAGCGGCGATCGAGCTCCTGGAGCTCGCCGGCTATCACGTGGAGACCCCTGCGAGCCAGACCTGCTGCGGGGCGCTCGCAGTCCATGACGGCAACATCAAGGCCGGAAGGCGCTTGGCCGCCGCCAATGTGGCCGCCTTCGCCTCCGTGGACGTGGTCGTGGCGACGGCAGCGGGGTGCAGCGCCCACCTCAAGGGTTACGACAAACTCATCAGTGATGGAACCGCTCTCGCCGCCAAGACCCTTGACATCACTGAGCTCATCGCGAGGCTCATTGCCGAAGGCGCCCTCCCGCGGCTACTTGTCACCGGCGAAGCCGTCGTCGTCCACGATCCGTGTCATTTGCGACATGCCCAACGCATCACTTCCGCCCCGCGGGAGATACTGGCAGCGGCGGGACTGGCCGTCGTCGATGCCGACCCCGACGGAATCTGTTGCGGCGCCGCCGGGATTTACAGCCTGACCCATCCGCAGGCTTCGCATCAACTAGGCGAACGTATCGCTGCTTTGGCCGCGAGCGCAGCGACGACCACTCTCATCGCCAGCGCCAACCCGGGCTGTGAGATGCAACTGCGTTCACACCTGCCGCAGGGCTACCGCGTCGCTCATCCCGTTGAGCTTTACCTTGAGTCGATACGCTCCAGCAGCGATCATGTTTTTCTGTGATGACTGATTCGACGGTAGGCCGCACACGAGACGCGGATTGGCGTTACTACCTCCGCCTCATCACCAACTCGTTTGCCACGATGCTTGATCTCGGTCTCTACACGCTGGGCGCCGCGCTTGGCGGGCTCGGGATCGCATTGGTGCTCGCCGGTTTCGGCTTGGTGGAGCGCGAGACCGGCCTGTCGACGGGGACCGGGCTGGTGACGGCGATGGTCCTCGGAGTGGCCGGCGCCTTTCTCATGGGAATCGCTTCTGAGGGACCCGCCCGGCGTAACAATCGTGCCTTCGTCCACAACGAGCTGGAACGAGCCGTGACGAGAGCTCTGAGCTCGGTAGTGGTGGGGATTGGCCTGATTTACGCCGCTGGCGCGCTCCGTCCGCTGGTGGAGGATTTTCCCGCTCCGTTGACGACAGGAGTCGAGCTGATGCGCTTGGCGGGAGTTGGCGGGCTTTGGCCCGTGCCTCTCATCGGCGTTCCCCTGGCCTGGATCCTGCGGCACCCGGCCTTGCTCGGCGACGAGGGGATCGAAGTGGAGCTGCCCGCCATGTTTGTTGTGTGGCTAATGGCGTTGATCCTTCTTAGCTAAAGGAGCGGTCGCTCGTAGACCACGTTGGGATAGGCAAGCGTTACCCACTCGCTTGTCAGAGCTTCCTCAAGCCACCTGATTCGAGGCACGATCAGCTCCATCGACTCCACACCGTGTTCCTCGCCGAGATCGACCAAGGCTCGAATCGCTCCTCGGGAGTCTTCGGTGGTGGTGACCAAGAGGCTCACCCACAACCGTTCTTCGGTAGGGCGAATCACTACCCAACCCGAGGGGCAGGTCCAAAGCTGGCGTCGCCGCGCGGCACTGATCAGGTC
>JBPCQV010000215.1:0-12594 GCA_050997725.1 Acidimicrobiia bacterium | reverse complement strand
ATCCCGGCAACGGCGAATCCGAGGGGGGCGATGACAACTGTACCGCCGGAAAAGATCATTGTCTGTCCAGCCGGGGCCATGGCACGAGCCGCCGACTCGACGACACTGAGACCGTCCGCGAGGAACTCCCGATGTCGGGTCAACAGGAAGAGGGCGTAGTCAATTCCGACGCCGAGACCGATCATGGTCGCCATCTGCGGTGCCCAGCTCGGGATGTCGATCACATAGGTGACGAGACCCATCGAAGTGATGCCAAGCGCGAGGCCGAAGAGAGCCATCCCGATTGGAAGACCCATGGCGATCACCGATCCGAAGGCGACCAACAGGATGAAGGCCGCCACCACCAGGCCGATCATCTCGCCGGCTTCAGTCGCGGGTTCCTCGAAGGAGAAGAAGAGGTCCCCGCCCATCTCGATCTGCAACGGCGAGCCCTCCTGCACATCCGCGGCGAAAGCTTTGAGGCTGTCCAGGTCCGCTGCGCTCAGTGCCTCAGTAACCGGGTACTGGAGGCGAAGCAACGCCACCCGGCCGTCCGGAGAGATGGCGGGATCGCTGACCGCCAGCACTTTGTCGAGGCCGGAGAGGCCGGTCCGCAGCTGATCGAGGGCAGCCCGTTCCTCATCAGAAGAGAAGGTGGCGGTGTTGTTCAACGGGGTGGTGACCACCTGGGCGGTCAGTCCGGCTGAGTCCGACTGGGCGGAGGCGAGGAGATCGAGGGCCAGCTGTGAGTCAAGTCCAGGGACCTCCATTGAGTCTTCCAGGTCGCGGCCGAACGAGGACGCGGCCCCGACAACTGCCAGCGATATCGCGACCCAGGCGGCGATGACCACCCAGGGACGACGCGCAGCGAAGCGACCCAACCGGTAGAGACGACCCGACATTTCTTGCTCCAATCGACGCGGATGTTTCGTTGGCATCGTGTCGGATGTGTCCTGCGGGCACATCGGGCAAAGGGTCGGATTCCCCTGGCAATTCGGGCAACTTCCAAACCAGCCTTTCGGCCGATTCGCCGATTAGGGCCGCTCTATAACGTGCTACGAAATGAGAGACGCCATTCGGTCGCTGTGGCGTGAGCCCCGGGCAGTCAATAACCCGGGGAAGCTGTGGTGGGATTCATGGTTGGTCGTCGCCGTGGTGGTTAGTGCCTTCTTGGAGGGCTTTCTTCGTGGCGACGTGTTGGGGCGACCGCTGGCGATCTCTCTAGCGGTGGGTCTCGCCTTCGGGCTGCTGTGGAGGCGTTCGCACCCTCTTGTCGTTGCGGCGATCGCCTTTGGTTTGGTAACGGTGATGAACATCGTTGCCCTGATCCGGTCCGATCCGAGCTTCGGTCTCTACACGATGGGTGTCATCCTTCTGATCCCGTATGCCATCGTCCGGTGGGGTTCGGGGCGAGAGATCGTCATCGGCCTTGGCTTCATCCTGCTGGGGTTCGTGACCGGGCTCGCGGCCGACTTCACCAACATCGGAGAGGCGATCGCTGGCTTCGTCTTTGGGACGAGCCCCATTTTGATCGGGACCACCGTTCGTTATCGGACGCAAGCCCGCAGGCGCGACCAGGAGGGACTGGTGCTTCGAGAGCGGGAGCTGCTCGCTCGCGAGCTCCACGACACGGTCGCTCACCATGTCTCGGCCATCGCCATCCAGTCCCAGGTCGGCCAGACCCTGGCGGCTACCAACGCCGACGCCCCGATGGATGCCCTCAGGATTATCGAGCAGGAGGCTTCCCGAACCCTATCGGAGATGCGAGCGATGGTGGGGGCCCTTCGCCAGGGTGACCAACCGGAGCTAGCTCCACTGCCGGGCATCGCGGACCTCGAGCGTTTTGCCAAGAGGGTCGGCAACCGCCCCGAGGTTCTGGTCGAGCTTTCCGGCAACCTCGATGACATTGCCACTGCCGTCGATGCTGCCATCTTTCGGATCGCGCAGGAGTCGCTCACGAACGCCATCAAGCATGCCCAAAAGGCGACCACGATAAAGATCTCTGTGGCAGGTGAAGGAAGCACGGTGAAGGCGATCGTGAGGGATGACGGTGCCCCCGGAGCCGGGGACAAGTTCGAAGCCGGGTTCGGACTGGTCGGGATGAAAGAGCGGGCCAAACTCCTGGGCGGGACCCTCGAGGCCGGCCCAGCCCCAGATCGGGGTTGGGTGGTCACTGCGGTCCTCCCCAAACGTGGTGTGCGCCGGTGAGTATCCGGGTATTGGTGGCCGACGATCAGGAACTGGTGCGTACCGGTCTGTCGATGATCCTCGACGCCCAACCTGACATCGATGTGGTGGGCCAGGCCGCCAACGGGATCGAGGCCGTGGCCATGGCCATGGAGTTGAAGCCCGATGTCTGCCTATTCGACATCCGCATGCCTGGAGTCGACGGCCTGGAGGCGACCCGCCGCCTAGCGGCCCCAGAGGTCGTCGATCCTCCGGCGATAGTCATCATCACTACTTTCGACCTCGACGAATACGTCCATGAAGCGCTCAAGGCCGGGGCCCGGGGTTTCCTTCTTAAGGATGCTGGGCCCGAGCTCCTCGTCCAGGCGGTTCATGCGGCTGCCAACGGCGACGCCCTGATTGCTCCCAATGTGATGGCACGCCTTCTCGAGACCTTTGCCCGATCGAGCGCCAGCACAGCTCCGGCTCAGCCGAAGTTCCCATTGACCGATCGGGAGGAGGAGGTGATTGTCACTGTTGCCCGAGGCTTGACCAACGCCGAAATCGCTGACGACCTCCATATCAGCCTCAGCACAGTGAAGGCCCATCTCTCCAGTTTGATGACCAAACTGGGAGCCCGAAATCGTGTCGAGCTAGCGATATGGGCCTACGAAACCGACCGGGTCTAATCAGCTCGTTGGGGATGTGGGTGGGTCATGGTTAGGCGGCGACGTCCTCGGGGTCGGGCTGGACGGTGTGGCTCTTTCTTGTAGTTGGCCGTCGATGAAGACGGCGCCGGCTCGGACCAGGGCTGTGCGATGGGGACCGTCGATGCGTCGCGACCGTTGCTGGGCGGAATCAAACGCTTCGTGAGGCGATCCGAGCTGTCTGCGACTTCGCTGATCCCATCCTCAATGGTCAGATCGCCAGCGCGGCGTGGGACCCGGTGGCGCGACAGTGGGGTGCGCGCGAAGGTGGATGACTTGGTGACCTCACTCGGGAAGGACGACGTTGGCGAGGCGATTGGCTGGAAGTAACGCTAAGCAGGAAGGTCAGATCGAACTTAGGAGGCGACCGCATACGACGTCGAAAGCACCTCGGGGCCGGGACTCGATGAGGACCCGGCCGTCGTGGTGGTAGGTGACTTCGATGCCCATTTCGGCGTAGGCGGCGGCCTTGTCGGCCGGGTCGGCTTGGGCGAGGGTGGCGGTGATATCGCGGCGAGATGCCGTCGCTGGCGGTTCCACACTTGGAAACCGGTGTACCGAGGGTTGTCGAGCATTGCCCGGACGGCGGTGTGCTACCAGACGGGACCGTTGGCCAGCCGATGCGAGTTGCGGCCGGGATCGGAAGCAGACGGGATGGGATGCCTGCTGCGGTGAGTTCTCGGGCGATGGCGTGCACCTCTTTCCCGGAGAGGAACTCCTCGAAAACGCGGCGCACGACGGGGCCGTTTTGGGGTAGCCGCACGATCCACACCGAAACCGGCATCAGGTACAAGCGCGACGATAAGACCCTGCTCGCCATTGCTTCCCGCTATCCGGCGGTCGCTCTCCGGCCAAGCGTTTCCTCAAGCATCGGGGGATCCCACTTACCGGCGTTATGCAACTATCTGATCCCACCTAAGAGCATATGGAGTAACCGGCTTCCTGCCGAAATCAGGTCCGCAAATTTGGCGCGCCACGAACACTTCTGACGGAAACGCAACACGGACAACTGTTGTTCGCCCCGCGCCGAATTTGCCTCAGACTGTTCCTGGCGCGCCAAATTGGGGAGCGTTGCCGGCTCCGGTTGTTGCCGTCACCCAACGCTTACCATCCTTCAGGTGCTGATACCGGTAGGCGACAGCCGTACCGAGAACCTTGAGTGCCTGGAAAGAGAGGCATTCGACCTGCTGGTGGTGGGAGGTGGCATCACCGGAGCGGGTTGTGCCCTCGACGCTGTGTCCCGCGGGCTCAAGACCGCGCTGGTCGAAAAGGCCGACTTCGCCTCGGGCACCTCCAGCCGTTCCTCGAAGCTGGTTCACGGTGGGATCCGCTACCTGGCTCGATTCCAAGTTGGTGTGACCTGGGAAGCTTGCCACGAGCGAAACCTTCTCACTCAGCGAGCCCCGTACCTGGTCACCCCTCTCCCAGTCGTCTACCCGATGTTCCGGAGCGGCCGCGAGACGCGGCTCTTCCCGTCCGTGCTCGCCCTTTACGACGCCTGTTCCGGGTGGCAGCGCTGGCCCCGCCATCGTCGTGCCCGCACCGACGATCTACGCCGGTTGACACCGGTGATCGACCCCGCTCGAGTTGTGGCGGCATGGACATATCAGGAGGCGGTGACCGATGATGCCCGGCTCGTGCTGGAGGTACTGCGCCGGGCCCGAGAGTTGGGGGCGGTCACCGTCAACTATGCGGCGCTAAAGGAGTTCACGGAAGATCGCATCGGAAGAATCTCCGGAGGCCTGGTGTCGGAGCAGGTGGAGGGCCGGTCGATCGAGGTTCGGGCCCGAGCGGCGATCAACGCCACCGGGATCTGGGCGCCTCAGGTCGTTCCCCATGACGGACCGCTGATGCAAATGATCGCGTCCAAGGGAATCCACCTTGTGGTGCCGGCCGAACGTTTCCCGGTAAACGCCCATCTGATCTTGCCTTCAGCCGCCGGAGACGGACGTTCGATTTACGCGGTGCCGTGGGCGGGCAGGGTCTTGCTGGGCACGACCGACACCGAGTACCAAGGTCCGCTCGAATCGCCCGCGATCGAGAGGGCCGAGATCGATTATCTGCTGGAGGGCTGTAATGCCCATACCGGAGCCGATCTTCGCATCGAGGACGTGCTGGCCGGATGGGCGGGTCTCCGGCCGTTGATGGGCGGTGCTCCTGGATCCCGCACGACCGACCTTTCCCGCCGACACGCGGTGTCGATCTCCCCTTCGGGCGTGGTGTCGATCACCGGGGGCAAGCTCACCACCTACCGGCGGATGAGCCTCGACGCGGTCGACGCTGTATGCGAAGCGCTATCGCACCACGCCCGGTCGGGTGCGGCCCGATTGCCGATCGGCCTCTCACGTCCGCGGGCGAAGACAGAAGGCGGGGTGGCGAAGGTCCTTGACCCCCTAGGGGTTGATCCCATCATCATCAAGAGACTGGTGGGAACCTACGGGGACCGGGCCGAGGAGGTGGCTGGTCTCACCATCCCAGATCCCGGTTTGGCCGCCACCTTGTCCGATGATGGCCGGATCATGGGTGCCGAGGTGGTGTGGGGGGCACTTCGGGAAATGGCGGTGACCCTCGACGATGTTCTCAACCGCCGCACCAGACTGGCATTGACCGATCGTTCCGGGGGCCTGACTGGGTCGGCGGCCCTGGCCGGGGCCGCTTTCGGCTGGGAAGCCAGCAAGATCGAATCGGAGATGGCGGCATATAAGCGCGTGCTAGCGCACGAACGAGGACCGCTGTCCGCCACCACCCTTACCGGACCAACCGACAGCCTCAAACCTTGAGGCGCAAAGCTCCCGGCACCACCTCGAAGGTGGCGGGAGTGACTCCCAGGCTCTCTCCGTCCGCCTCCACCGCCATGGAAACGGGTCCATCGAGCGTGATCGACGCCGCCCGGAACTCCTTGATGCGGTCGCTCGGCACATGCGATCCCGTCGCCATCTTCTGCATCAGACGCAGGGCCTCGGGCCGGGTGGCCACAGCCACCTGCACATCGAACAGTCCGTCACCCGGCCCCGCCTCTGGCGCCACCATCAGTCCACCTCCGAAGTAGCGGCAGTTGGCGACCACCAGAATCGACAGCGGGCCGTCGAGGACTAACTCCCGGGGATGGTTGCCGGCCGCGGCCAATCCGCGCAGTTCGATGACTGCCTGCCACGGACGGTGACGGGCTATCTCCCGGGCAGCCGCCAGCCGGTAAACCGCCGGACCCAGCCAGCGGGGCAAGCGGATCGCGGTTCTCAGCGAATCGGCCCCTAGTCCGACTTCGGCGATGTTGACGAACCACCGCGATCGAGCAGTACCGTCGGTGGCCGTGAAGGAAACCCGGCCCACGTCAAGGGTGCCCCAGAGGCGGTCGTCGAGCAGCCGGGCGGCGGCCCCGGCGGCATCGGCGGGCAAGTCGAAGGTGCGGGCGAAGTCGCAGCCGCTCCCTGCTGCCACCACCCCTAACACCGCGCCCTCGCCGGGCTCTCCGGCGGCTTCCATCAACCCGTTCACCACCTCGCTGACCGTGCCGTCTCCACCCACTGCGACGACGAAACGCTCGCCCTGTTCGACCGCGGCTCGGGCAGCTTCCATCGCATGCCCCGGCCCCTCGGTGAGTGTCGGCCGGTAGTCGATCCCCGATTGGTCTAGAACCCGACGGGCGGCGGGCCAACTCTTCATCACCATCCCTCGGCCCGCCTTCGGGTTGACGATCACCCGCATCGGGCCGAATGTCGAGATCATCCGATCAACTTACCGGGGTTCATGATCCCGGTAGGGTCGAGCGCCTGTTTCACTAGCCGCAGCAACTCGGACCCGGTTCCCAAATCAGCGCCGATCCATGAAGCCCGCAGGAGACCGATGCCGTGGTGATGGGTAATGGTCCCTCCAGCGTCGGGTAGTGGCGCGCATCCCGGCCTCCCATGCTGCCCGGTATCGTTCCTCAACAGCGAAATCGTCGGGGGAGCCAGTGAGGACGAAGGTGAAGTAGAGGCAGGCACCCTGCCGATAGACGTGCGAGGCGTGACACCCCACCAGGTCGGCGTGCAGCGACAAGGCCCCCCGCACCGATTGATAGAGGCCATCTACCGGCCACATCGAGGCGACCTCCATGGTGTCGACCACCGCGGTGGGTCCCAACAGGCTCTCGAACATCACCCTGTCGTACGGTTGCCACTGCCGCGTTGCGATCCTCCCACCAGCGATCGGCGAGGTCTGGACCAAGGCTGGTGCCACCCGCCGCGCCCAGGACCGAAAACAGGGCTTCGCTCTCCACCGATAGCAATTCGTCGCCCTCCAGGCGCAGGACGAGGGGGGCGCCTCCGGGAGCCTGATCGCGGAAGGAGATCGAGGCATCGGTCTCGTCGTAGAGCCGGGTCACGGCCGGGGCGAGACCTGCCCGGCACATCGCCTGCAATGCTCGGAGACCGGACAGGAACGACTAGAAGCGGAAGGCGGCCGACAAATAACGAGTCGGCATTGGGCGGACCCTTAGGGTGGCCTCGGTGATGACCCCGAAGATGCCTTCACTCCCGAGGAAAAGACGAGTCAGGTCGGGCCCGGCCGCGGTGCCCGGTCGAGCAGGAAGGTCAATCACCCGCCCGTCGGGTAGAACAACGGTGAGCCCCATCACCATCTCGTCGATTCGGCCATAGCGGTTGGACTTCTGTCCAGCCGACTGGGTGGCCAGCCACCCCCCCACCGTGGAGATGTCGATCGATTGGGGGAAATGCCCCAAGGTAAGAGAACTGTTGTTGAGGACGGCCTCCAGTTTGGAGCCGATCACCCCTGCCCCGGCTTTCACTGTGAGGGCCTGATGGTCGATCTCGATCCGGTCGAATCGCCGGGTGTCGAGCACCACCGCGCCTGGTACCGCTTGGGCGGCACCGCACACCCCGGAGCCGCCTCCAAACGGGATCACAGGAGCCCGATGGGCAGTGGCCACCTTCAATACCGCCGCCACCTCCCCTGCCGTCCGTGGCCGCACCACGCACTCCGGGAGGGTCAGCTCATCGCCGCGACGCTTGCGCAACATACCGAGCACCCACCAGTCCTGTGCATGCGCCAGGAGGTCGTCGCGATCTGTGGAGACTGCGCCGTCGCCGAGAGTTGCGGACAGATCGTGAACGATCACCTAGGCATTTCAGCCCTGGACTGCGAGAAGCGCAACAGCACTCGATCTTGCGCCGTGCCAACGCATCAGCCAACCAACAGGCCCCGAACACGCATGACCAGCCACACCGAATCACCAAGCGAACTGCGCGGCCCCGACGACCCGAGGGTAAGGCCGAGCACGGCTACACCGCTCTTTCCCGAGCGCGGGGAGAGACCCACCTCTGGTTGAACGACGCCCAGGACGACTGGGGGAGTGCACCCACATCCCCGGCTTCCCCCTAACCGAAAAACCGGGTCGAAGCCCTGGTCGGCAACTCACCCAATCGGTGGTGGAAGAACCGGCCTACGACCGCGGCCCCGTCCCCCAATCGGCCGACCGGGAATTTGGTCGATTGGCGCAACCATCTCGAAGCGTCTCGGAGTCCCTTCAGTTGGTTCGACTTGAGCAGCGAAGTCTCGGTAGCGCTGCGTTACAGGTTCGAAGCCTGTCCGGCCTCCCGCACACCTAGGGTTTTTCCATGTTGCGGGCGGCCTTGATAACTCCCCTTTCGGGTCCGCTGGCGGTCTTCGGAGTACCGGGGTCGATCGCCCTCGGCCTGTGGGCCGAGTGGCATCTCCAGCACATAGGCGATGAGGTCGCGCTCTCGGTGTTCGATGCCAACCCTGATCCGATCGATGCAGTGCGGCGGGCCGAAGCAATGAAGCCCGACCTGGTGTTTGGACCCTACGGGAGCAGCGTCGCCCGAGCGGTGCTCGCCGCCACCTCGAGAACCATCTTCAACCACGGCGGAGCCGCGGTGGAGGCCCCGAACCAGGTCCCGATTTTGAGTCCCTCCTCGACCTACTTCCACGGTGCTCTCGACGCCCTGGCTGCGGCGAAGGTGCCGAAGGTCAAGGTGAGCGTTCTGGCGGCCGCGAGCGGCTTCGCTGAATCGGTAGGTTCCGGTGCCGCCGCGCACGCTGACGCCCTTGGGTACGAGGTGGAGCGCGGGTCGATCACGTCGGTACCTGAGCACGGCGGGGTGGTCCTGGCAGTTGGATCATTCGCCGACGAAGTTGCCCTCGCCCAGCCTCTCCTGGCGCAGCCGTGGACGCTCGTGGGCATGGTGTCGGCCGGAGTTCACGAGATCCTCACCGAACTCGGACCGCAGCGCCGCGGTCTCGTCGGACCGGCGCAGTGGGTGCCGCGCGTCCGGTTGCCGGTAGACCTTGGCCCTGAGATCAGCGAGTTCGTGACCCGCTACCGGGACCGGACGGGAGAGGTACCGCCTTACCCTGCCGCCCAGGCGTTCGCCGCCGGCCTCGTCGCGGGACGGTGCGTAGAGGTCGCCGGTTCAACAGACGACGGCGCGTTGCTGGCTGCCGCCGACCAGCTCGACTGTGTCACCTTGTTCGGCAGGTTCCAGTTGGATCGCGGTCGACAAGTTGGCCACGAGGTACTCACCGTGCAGTGGCAAGGCGACGAGCTCGGGGTGGTCTGGCCCCCCGCCTCAGCCGACGCTGAGCTCGCGGTTGGGCGGCCCGTCGGTTAGTCGACTCGCCAGTTCTGTCGCTAACAGCTCGGAGTCCAGTGTGTCGGTGGGCGTCGCTTCGAGGCGAGTTCACGGATCTTCTCGGCGTGTGATGCGTCCCGCTGATCGAGGACAATCCATGGCAATCAGGCGCATACAGGCCGGCGATCGAGGTGGGGTCATCCGATCGATTCCAACACGCCAAGACCCGCCGTCGCGCCCGGCTGTGATGGGCGATTCCTGGATCACCAGACTCTCCGGTCCCGACTACCGGCGTTATTGCCATCCGATGGGGCACACCGGCGAATGCGGCTTTCATGCCTTCGAGGCCGAGGATGGCTCCGACACTGGTTACAGGATTGCTCGGCCCGAGGATCGCCACGTCCAGCATCAAGGTCGGCGATCGTTTCGAGGGCGGAACTTTTGTCGAGATCACGCTCCAAGCTTGGGCAGAACCTTGAGGTAACTCCTGTCGGTCACGGAGTGGGAAGCGTCACTGCTCGAGGTGCGGTCTCTGACCCCAAACAACTGGTCGCTCCGCCTCGCTGATACCCGGCATCGTTCTTTGCATCACTCTCTGCATCGAACTATGATGCAAGAATGAGAACCACGGTTGACTTACCCGCGGCCGCTCATCGACGCCTCCGGAAAATCGCTGAGCAAACGGGTCAATCGCTTTCGAAGGTGGTCGCCGAATTTGCGTTGCGCGGCCTGGCTGCCTCCGACGTCGAACAAGAGCTGGTCGCTCACAATGCGACCGGATTCCCGACGGTGTCGGTGGGACGCAGCGTCGACACCGAGGACGTAGCTTCGCTCTGGGATGACCGTTGAGCGCCCCAGGGTCGACCAACCTCACCTACTTACTCGATGCCAACGTTCTGATCTCGCTAGCTGTGCGGGACCACAAATTTCACAACGTGGCGCATACGTGGTTCAGCCGCGTGGCGGCTATCGCTGTGTGCCCGATTACGGAAGGCGCGTTAGTCCGGTTCTTGCTGCGGGAGGGTGAGTCGGCGGCTGTCGCGCAGGCGATCATCACCGCGATTCACGATCTTTCGAAATGTGAGTTCTGGGGCGATGACATTTCCTATCGCGAGGTTGATCTCACCGGGGTCTTTGGCCATCGGCAGGTGACCGACTCCTACCTTGTCAGCCTGGCAGGTACTCGCCGACCGAGTCAGGTCGCGACATTCGATCAGGCGCTCGCCGCTCGCCATCGGGAAGCGTGTCATCTACTTTCCGTGGATTGAGGCTCAATTCTGCTGTGGGTCGATCGTCTCAGAGCAGGGCGTCGGTCATGGCCCGGGTAATGAAGCTGCTGTGCTCGGCCGTGCTCCATCCTCTCTGGTTTACGAGGAGGTCGTAAAGTTCGGGGGAGCTGTAGAGCCAGAGTATGTCGCGGGCGTCCTGGTGGGTGACGCCGGGTCTGAGATGTCCACTGTCCGCGAGATATCCGGCGTTGTCGGCCATTCGTTCAAGTCGGTTGCGATCGAGTTCTGCTCGGAGGGTGGCTGATTCAGGATCTCTGTAAGCCGCGTCACGCAGAAGCAAAAGAAGGGGAGTAACGCGAGGGGCGACTTCGGCGGCGAGGTGACCCCATCCCTCGATCACCTGTCGCGGGTCCATTCGAGTGCGCAACGCATTTGAGCGTTCTTCGGCCGAGACGCGTCCGGCACCCTCCAAGGCGCGTTGGTACAGAGCGCGGACTGGTAGACGCCAGCCACGATGGTGTCTGGGAGCTCCCGGTCCTTGGCGAGATCGCTGCGCCCCCGGCCGTGTTGATCCGACCCGACGGGCATGTCGCCTGGACGGGATACCTCACGGACCCAGAGCTGCCTCAAGCACTTGCGACCTGGTTCGGAGCATCCACCCCGGCTCATTAGAACCCGACATCCGAGCCCCACGGTGCCCATGTCCGCTTTTCGGGACCAAAACGGTACGGAAAGCGGGTCGCCCAGGTCGCAAGAAGATGCCTTGGCTGTGTCGATCGTTTCAGAGCAGGACATCAGTCATGGCCCGGGTGGTGCCCCGAACGGCTTGGCCGAAGTCTCTCCAGACGGTTTGCTCGCGAGCATCGTTGGTATCGAATTTCTGAATACAGTCTCGAGGCCCCCTGGATAGGAGGCGGCGCGCCATGACGTCGAGCGGGCTTCGTTCGCTAAGGTTTCGGAACCTTCCCATTGGGTAAGGGATCAGTGCTGGGCCGGGCCCCTTCCTGACGAAGTCCAGCCTACGAAAGGAAAGATGCCCAAAGCCATAGGCGGAGCAGTCCTCGCGGCCGTATTGAGTGCGGGGATCAGCACTGTTGCCGTAGCCCAAACAACTACTGCGGCGACAACAAACAACCAAAACACCAACAACGACAACGACAACGGAAATTGGGGTCTAGCGGGTTTGCTTGGGCTCGCCGGATTAGCCGGCCTGAGTCGACGAGACCGACACGACCGCGATCGGAACCAGACCCGAAATCCATAGTTTGATTCCGGCCCGAGCTGGGGCGGAAGGGGCTCCGCCCCAGCCCTCACCGGGTTTTCCCGAACGGGAGCCTTCTCCCCGCAAGCACCTTGCCTATAGCAATGTGGGCTAAATGGCGGGGCTGCACGAGCACTCGTGAGGCGTGGAGCTTCACAATCACAAGTAGATAGTACGAAGCGTTCGAACCCGTGCTCCCGCAAAGGGACGGGTGGCGCAAGGAGAGGGAATGAACAACGAACAAGGAAATGAGCTCCTGTACCAGGCGTTGGAGACGGAGATTGGGGGGGTTCAGGTCTACACCAACGCTATCCGGTGCGCGGTGAACGATGACCTGCGAGAGGAGTGGCAGAAATATCTCGATGAGACCGAGAACCACGTCACGATCGTCAAGGAAATCTTCAACCAATTGGGCCTTGATCCGACCGTTGAAACGACTGGCCGCCAGGTTGTTCGCCTGAAGGGGAAAGCCCTCATAAGCGCGATGCAGATGGCTCTAGACGCCGGGCCGCCCGAAGCCGCTCAGCTGGTTGCCGCTGAATGTGTGGTCGACGCTGAGACCAAAGATCATGCCAATTGGGAGCTGATTGGAAAAGTGGCCGAGAAGGCGACCGGCGATCAGAAGAAAGCACTCAAAGAGGCATACGAGCAGGTTGAAGAAG
>JBPCQV010000113.1:0-10934 GCA_050997725.1 Acidimicrobiia bacterium | reverse complement strand
ACTCGACCTACCCCGGCCAATTCCTCTACGACAACCTGATGATCGCCGCCAACATCATCGAGGCGGCGAGGGTCGGAGGCGTGCGAAAGCTCCTCAACCTGGGCAGCAGTTGTATCTACCCGCGGCTGGCGCCCCAGCCCCTCAAAGAGGAGTATCTGTTATCCGGCCCCCTCGAACCGACCAATCGCGCTTACGCGGTTGCCAAGATCGCCGCGATCGAGATTTGCGACAGCTACCGCGCCCAATATGGATGCGACTTCATCTCGGCGATGCCGACCAATCTCTATGGGCCCCACGACAACTTCGATCTGGCCACGTCTCATGTGCTTCCCGCTCTTCTGCGGAAGATGGACGAGGCGCGACAGTCAGACGAACCGACAGTGACCGTGTGGGGCAGCGGCACCCCGCGACGAGAATTCCTTTACGTCGACGACCTCGCCGATGCGTGCCTCTTCCTCTTGCGCAATGTCTCCGAGCCGGGACCGATCAACGTCGGCACCGGAAAGGACATCAGCATCCGCGACCTCGCCCTGCTCATCAAAGAGATCGTTGGCTTCGAAGGTGAGTTGGCCTTCGATGCGACCAAGCCCGACGGCACGCCCCAAAAATTGATGGACGTCAGCCGGTTAGCCGCCTATGGATGGTCGGCGACCACCTCATTGCGAGCGGGCATCAGCCAGACCTATGACTGGTATCGCGAGGAGGCGTCGGCGCGACCGGCTTGAAACCCCGATTGGCCGCCTCGAGGATTTCATCGGGGGCAAACGCCTGCAACAGGTTCTTGCCTTCCAAATTCATCTCGCTCACCGCTCGCGAAAGCGACTCGAACTGCTCGGGATCGTCACAGTCGTAAACCTTCATCTCGTCGCGCCGCCCGACAAAGCGATTGTCCGGGAACCGTCTAAGACGGCTCAGGGCTCACCTCTACATTGCCGGTGGGGACCGCGGCGCCGCAGTTGGGGCATTTCGCCTCGGCGACCTGTCCGACGATGAAGGTGAAGTCGCACTCAGCACAAGTCACTCGCGACGAGGGGGGATCGGGCGGGCGCGGGACCGGGGTGCTCGGAGGCTGGGCCGCCGGCGGCGGCGCCGCTCCTGGGGCGGCTCGAACCGAGTTCACCGAACCGCAGACGGGACAGGTGAAGCGGCCCGGACCGGGCACGTCGAACTGATTCCGGCAGGAGCCGCATCTCACCATCATCTCTGACTACCTCCTGTGGTCCGCGATCTCACGACTCTTCTGCGGGATCCCCTATCGCGCCGATCGCGTTTAGGTAGAGAACCTCGAGCTCGAGGACTTCTTCAATGTCGGCCGGAGAATAGGTCTTCCCCAAAAAGGCTTCGATCTGCTGGCCGATGTACTCCACCGCTGGGAGGTAGGGGCCGGCCACCGTCTCCACCGCCTGCGTGCGGTGATCGTGGGCGAGCCCTTGCAGGTAGAAGACTTCCCATTCGAGGATACGCCTGACGCCCGCTTCCCCCAGCCGTTCGCCAACTGGGGCTGGCAGACGCTCGAGCACGAAGGCCACCGCGTCTTCCACCCCGTAGACCGGCGTGGTCGTGGCCCGTGACGCATGCTGCCAGACCACCAAGGCGGCGATTATCAGCAAAACGCCGATGAGAAAGGCCGCCAGGCCCACCTCGCTAAATCCCGAGACGACTCGCGAGGACCGCCCGGTGATGAGCGGGGTCCCCGAAGAGCAGTTGCGAGCTCTTGGCCCGCTTGAAATAGAGATGGGCGTCGTGCTCCCAGGTGAACCCGATGCCCCCATGGATCTGGATGTTCTCGGAAGCGCAATGGAAGTAGGCCTCCGTGCAGTACGACTTCGCCAGCGGTGCCACCGTTCGCAGTTCGTTCTCGTCCTCCTGCGCCGCCCAAGCCGCGTAGTACGCGGCCGACTTAGCGGACTCAACCTGGACCAGCATGTCGGCGCACTTGTGCTTGATCGCTTGGAAGCTTCCGATCGGCCGGCCGAACTGGTGACGAGTCTTGGCGTACTCAACCGACATCTCGAGGCACACCTCAGCGCCACCCACCGATTCGTTGGCGAGGAGAACGACTGCCTTCTCCAGCACCAACGCCAAAGCGCTTTCCGCATTCTCGGCGCCGAGCCGGGCCTCGAGGGGAACCTTGACCCCGTCGAGCTTGACCTCCGCCAATTTGCGGGTCTGATCCATGGTCTGCAGGCTGCGACGCTCCAACTGGTCGCCCGGCACCGCAAACAATCCGAGCCCGTCCTCGGTGCGGGCTGCAACCAGAACTACGTCGGCCGCGAGGCCATCGAGCACGTAGCTCTTGGTGCCTTCGAGGGTGAAGCCGCCGTTTTCCTTGGTAGCTGTCGCCGAGATTTGCCCGAGATCCCACGAGCCGTCCGGTTCGGTAATGGCGACTGTCACCACCTTTTCGCCAGCGGCGATTCCTCCCAAGAGGTCTTGTTTCTGACTGTCGCTCCCGAGCGCCAATATCAGCGGAGCCGCGATCCCCACAGTCGAGAGGAATGGCGATGGAAGCAAGGTCCGCCCCATCTCCTCGAACAGGATGGCGAGCTCGAGGTAGCCGAAACCGGCCCCGCCAAACTCCTCGGGTATGGCCATCCCCTGCCAGCCGAGCTGGGCCATCTCCTTCCACTGTGACTGATCGAAGCCGAGCTCCGTGTCCATCAAGGCGCGGACCTGGCTCGAAGTGGAGTTGTCGGCCAGCCACTTCTTCGCCAGTCGGCGGAACTCCTCCTGCTCCTCGCTAAAGGCGAAATTCATGCTCGGGACTGTATAGGCACCACACAAACCTTAGGTTCAGGTGGTGGCATAGCCACCAAAATCGCCTTAGGTTTGGGTGGTAGATGCAGTCGAACGGCTCCTCACCAGGCGTCGTTGGAGAGTTGCATCAGCGAGCCGTCTTCCGACTCAATAGCGGCACGTCGCGCCGCCGCCTTGGGGGCCACGTGCCGGACAAAGAATCGGGCCGATGCCACCTTTCCGGCGCGGAACGAATCGTGGTCGCTGGCCGGCAACGCGATCTCGGCGTGGCGCAGCATTTGCCAGGCGATCACCGTTTCGGCGATCGAATCGAGCAACGGGTTCAAGTGAAGGCCTGCCTTGTAGACTGCGGGCGGGTCCGACTGGGAAGCAAACAGAAAGCCAACGGCGGCGCCTAGGTGCGCCTGGGTGTCGTCCAAGATTCTGCCCAAGAGCTCGCGTTCCTCGGCGAGCTGGTCCTCGCCTCCCCCAGCTTTCACAAAATCGAGGATCTCGGACGCAAGTTGCGCGACGGTTTGCCCCTGGTCTCTGACGATCTTTCGAAAGAAGAGGTCCAGCGCCTGAATCCCGGTCGTTCCTTCGTAGATGCTGTCGATCTTGGAGTCGCGCAGATACTGCTCGATCGGAAAGTCCTCCTTGTATCCGGAACCGCCGAGCACCTGAAGTGAGGTGGACAAAAGCTCGTGGGCCTTCTCGGCGCAGTAACCCTTGACCAAGGGCAACAGGAAGTCTGCTCGGGTCGACCAGGCCGGGTCGAACTCGGCTTGGTCGCGCACCCAGGCGGTGTAGGTCCAGAGGGCTCGCATCCCTTCGGCATGCGCTTTCTGCAACATGAGCATCCGTCGGACATCGGGGTGATCGATGATCTTCACCCGTGGTGCGTTCTTGTCAACGGCTCGGGTGAGGTCCGCGCCTTGCGATCGTTCGCGGGCATAGCGCAGTGCGTTGAGATAGCCGGTGGAAAGTGTTGCCGCCGCCTTCGTCCCAATTGTCATCCGGGCGTGCTCGATGACGCGAAACATCTGCCGGATCCCGTCATGTTTTTCGCCAACCAGATAGCCGACGCAGGGTTGTTCGCCGCCCAAGGTCATCTCGCAAGTCGCCGAGCCCTTGAGCCCCATCTTGTGTTCGAGGCGCGTGGCAAAGATCCCATTGCGCTGACCTAGTTGGCCGTCGCGGTCGACCAGCCATTTGGGGACGATGAACAACGACAACCCTTTGGTCCCGGCCACTGCTCCCTCCGGCCGGGCAAGAACGAGATGCACGATGTTCTCGGCACCGTCGTGCTCCCCACCCGTGATGAACCTCTTGACTCCCTCCAGGTGATAGATGTCGCCCTCGACGTGAATGGCTTTGGTGGTGCCGGCGCCCACATCGGAGCCGGCGTCGGGTTCGGTGAGCTGCATGGTCCCAGCCCAGGCTCGTTCGATCATCAGACGCGCCAGATCCCGCTGCGCCGGTGTTCCTTCGTCGAACATCACCCGCGCAAACAAAGGCCCTCCCGCGTAGAAGGTGGCCGGGGTGCTAGCCCCCAACAACAGCTCCTGAGCCGCCCAGAACAGGAGGTGTGGCACCGGCATCCCGCCCATCTCGGCAGGCAGTCCAAATCGATCCCACCCGCCTTCGATCAGCTCGCGGAGGGCCGCCCTTAAACCAGGCGGCAGCTTGACCTCACCGCCTTCCAGCTGCGGCGGCTGGCGGTCGCTCTCGATCAGGCTCTCCGCCCAGGCTCCGTGCGCCAATCGATCGACCTCGCGCAGCAAGTCGCGGGCGGTAGCGGCGTCGAGGTCCGAGCGGCGGCCCATATAGCCGTCGAGCCCGTGAACCTCGAAGAGGTTGAACTCCAGATCCGCCAAGTTGCTCAGGAAGTGACTCATCGATCGTCCAATCTTGAGCTATTACTCTAATTTGAGCGATCGCTCAGATCAAGGCCGGAGCCCGCCCGCAAGTAGCGTTTTGCTGCCTATGCGCGTGCTCCAGATTCACAACCGCTACCGCCAGCTCGGCGGCGAGGACCAGGTGGTGGCGGCCGACGCGACGCTGCTCAGAACCAACGGACATGAGGTGAAGCAGTTCTCGGTCGACAACCCCGGGTCCCCGGCAGCTACCGTCGCCGCCCTGGCGCAGGCCCCGTGGAATCGCAAATCTGCCCGAGAGGTTGCCGAGAAAGTCCACGACTACCAACCAGACGTCGTCCACGTCCACAACACCTGGTTCCAACTCTCACCCGCGGTGGTGGCGGCTGCTCACCAGTTGGCGCCGGTGGTGATGACGGTTCATAACTACCGGCTGATGTGTTCGAACGCTCAATTGCTCCGTGACGGCCGCCCCTGCCGACTTTGTCTCGACGGGAGCCTGTGGAACGGCGTCATTCATTCCTGTTATCGCGATCCGGTCTCGTCGAGCCTGGCGGCGCTGACCATCGCCACTGGTCGCAAACGTGTTTGGCGATCGGAGGTCGATCGCTATCTGGCCTTGAGCGAGCTCGCGAGTGGGCTATTGGTCGAGATCGGGATCGGGCGCGAGCGGATCGCAGTCAAAGACAACTTCGTCCCCGACCCCGGACCGCGTCGCCAGCCGGCCGAGAGTTCGCAGGTGGTGCTTTTCGTGGGGAGGTTGAGCCCCGAGAAAGGCATTCGCCAACTGTTGGACAACCGAGCGTTGCTGTCCGATGCGGGCCTCACGCTTCGGGTAGCCGGGGATGGACCTCTGCAAGGGCTATTGGCGCCATTGCTCGGGGCAAACTATCTCGGGCGCCTGACTTCCGAGCAACTCGCCGCCGAGATGTTGAGCGCTCGCGCTTTAGTGATGCCTTCGATCTGGTACGAGGGTCAGCCCCGGACCGCGCTCGAGGCTTTTGCCGGCGGGCTGCCGGTTGCCGGTTCCTCGCTCGGGGCGATCGGCGAACTTCTCCAGGCTCAACCCGGCAACTGGACCTTCGACCCGCACGGCGATTGGTCGACGGCGGTGGCCAATCTGCGGTCCGATCCTGCGATCCACGATGCTTCGATCGCGGTGCGAAAACTGTGGGAACGACGTTTCGGTCCGGAACGAGCCGTCGACAATCTGAAAGACGCGTACACCCAGGCGATCGACGAGCATGGCCGCCATCGCTAGCGTCAACACATGACCTATCGGGCGGGAATTGCAACGAGGGAACGGATCCTCGAGGCAGTTCGAGAACTCTTGGCTGAGGGCGGTCTCGAAGCAACCACAGTGAAAGCCATCTGTAACGCCGCGGGGATACTGCCCGGCAGCTTCTACAACATCTTCGAAGCGAAAGAAGAAGCAGTGCTGACCGTGGTCCGAGAAGCGATCGCTGCCGTCGAACCCGAACAGGGCCCGGACGAAACAGTGACAGACCTCTGCGGCGCCTTCGTCCGCTTCGTGACGACCGATCCGATAATCGCTCGCATCTATCTGATCATGGCCGTCTCCGGCGGGCTGACCGATTCCAACCTTCGCCGGCGCTACGTCCGCCACCACCAAACCCGAGTCGATCGCCTGGCTCGCGCCCTCAAGCGGGAGCAATCGGGGTTGAGTGCGAGCGAGGTCCAGGAACGGGCGGAGGCCCTCGTGGCGTCCCTCACTGGTTACGCCATCCACGCCATGTTCGATCCCGACTTCGACATGGCCAAGCAAGCCAAGCTCTTGGTCGACCACTAAATGGAGATCGCGCTTCAGACGCGCGGCGATTACGCGTCCGTCTTGCGGGCGGCGCTATGGGCCGAGGAGCGAGGCTTGGCTGCGTTCGCCATGCCCGACCACTACCTAGGTTCAACGTCCGACGTCACGACGCCGGCCTGGGATCACCTGGTGCATCTCGCCGGCTTGGCCCGCGAGACCTCGACCATTCATTTGGTAGATCTGGTTTCGCCTATCACATTTAGGCACCCGGCTGTTCACGCCAAGATGGCGGCGACCATTCACGATATGGCCGGTGGTCGCTTCACCTTCGGCCTTGGCACCGGATGGATGGCTGAGGAGCACTCGCTGTTTGGCTTCGCGTTCCCTTCACAGAAGGAGCGCTTCGAGCTCCTCGAGGAGCAATTCGCGTATCTGCGCGCTCTCGGTCGCGGCGAAGGCTTTGTCGGAAAGCACTATCAGTTAGAAGGGTTTACTTCCGCACCGTGTTTCGGGGTTCCACTCCTCACCGGCGGGACCGGCCCCGATCGCACTCCGGCGCTGGCCGGCCGGTACTGCGACGAGCTCAACCTCTTTCCCCGCGCGCCCGACGACCTCGCTCAACGAATCGAAGTCTGCCGCGGGGCGGCTCGCTCCGCAGGCCGGGACCCGGCGGCGATTCGATTGAGCTTTACGGCCGTTCCCACCGCTGGGATCGACGACGCCACCTATAAAAAGGCCTTGGCCTTAGCCGCAGAGGACTCCGACCGCACCCCCGAGGTTCTCGAAGAACGGCTGACGGCCCGCGGAGTTCCCTTTGGTACACCGGATCGGATCAAAACTCGACTGGCCGAGCTCGAAGCGCTCGGGATCACCCGCCTTTATCTGCAAGCCGGCACCACCGATCCCGCCGAGCTGGAGGCCAAGATCGGCCCGTTTCTCCCTTTCTCCCCCCCGGAGGGGGGAGAGCCGGCGTAGCCGGGAGGGGGGCGCGTCCCACGGACAGAAAACCGTTAGGAGAAGGGGACCCAGTCGGTGGGAGTGAAACTTCCGAGGTTGAAGGCTTGAATGCCGAGGTCCGAGACGGTCAGCAACTGGTCGTCCACAATCAGGTTACGGAGGACGTAACCGTTTTGGGTGAGTTCGCGGGTCGAGCCGAGCTGGGAGCCATCAACCTCGATCGCCACCGACCCGTTCCACCACTGGTCGCCCTTCTGACCCTGCAGCGGGATCACCATGACCCCTTGGTCGTCGGTTTCGGGCCAGTAGAGGAAGGCGTGATGGTCCCACTCCGCTCCCGAGTAGGCCCCGGGAAAGGTGATCTTGTCGATCTGGCGAGGATTCTCGGGATCGGTCACGTCAAAGAGCGCCACCTGGGTGCCAAGGATGCGACCGTCGAGGTCGCCGTCCTGACCGACGCCCAACAGCATGCCCTCGCTGACCGGATGGAGGTAAGCCGAGTAGCCGGGGATCTTGAGTTCCCCCGCCACCTGGGGCTCAGTCGGATCGCTGAGATCGATGACATAGAGCGGGTCGACCTGGCGATAGGTGACGACATATCCCTGGTCGCCGACGAAGCGCACCGCGTAGATGTTCTCGTCGCGGCCGAGCCCGGCCACAAAGCCCACCTGTTCCATGGCCTCGTCACCAACTTCGAGGACAGTAATCATGCTCTGAGTGGACTGGCCGGCCTGGCCCCAGAACGGTGACTGGCTGGTCGAGGCGACCCGGAGATAGCCGTCGGTCTCCGACAGCGCCCACTGCGAGTACAACCAACCGGCGACTTCGCCCGAACCCCGGTATTCGATCGTGGCTGGATCGGTGAGGTCGAACCGATGGATCTCGGTGGTAGTACTGCCCGCCACCTGCCCCCATTGATCCGCGGGAACTCCGGCCCAATCGCGCCACTGCTGAGTGGCGACAAAGACGTTGTCGGCGGTGGCGTAGACCGTCTGGGAATCGCTCACCAGACCGAACTGATCGGTGAGCTCCAGATCGCTATCAAAGGCCAACACCGAGGTCAGCCTCAAGCCAGAGAACTCGGTGGGCCGGGACAGTGACTCGCAGTCGGCCTGGCTGGTTCGTACGACACCGTTCGCGTTTTCGATGACGACCGGATTGAGCCAGTCGTCGATCGTGCTCGCGGTGATCACCGACTGGTTATGCGAGAGCGCCTGCTGCTCCGCCCGCTGCCAGGCCGTCGGGTGCTGCTGCTGGTTCGGCGCCCACTGGGCCATGATCTGATCGGGAGTGATGAAGGGCAGGTTGGCGGGGAGCGAGCTCAATACCACCCGCAGGGAGTCGTCCACCATTCGCGACGCCAGGAGCGACCCAGTCATCGTGACCGAAGCCGCCTTCTGCGGGTTGCGGGGATCAGTGAGGTCGATCTCGACGAGTTCGACCGTGGTTGCAACTGGCCAAAAGTCGGGACCGATCATCCGATCGATGGCCATACCCTGGACTGGGATCCCGCCTGATGAGGTCGAGCCCACCACCAGTGCGTTCGAATCGCCGAGAAACAGCCCGGTCGCGGAGAACTCACCAAGCTCGAACGTTGCCAGGCGCTCAGGCTCGCCGGAAACGTCGACTATGTGCAGCCTGCTGCCTGATAGTGCGAGCAACAGGCGGCCGTTGGTCTTGACGATGTCGGCCTCGTCGACCCCGATCTCCTGGAGGTTGGTTGTCGAATAGGTCGTGGCAGCGCCAGCCGCGCTTCGGTCTTCCATGGCCGCGGCCGTGGTCGCGCCTGCCAGCACCCAAGAACCGCCCCCGTTGAGACCCCAGGCGGTGACCTGGTCGAGGGCGTTGGTCTGAAGGAAGTCGAGCACCTCGTCGCAGCTCCCAAACCCGGCCAGCCCAAATTCAGTCGCCACTTGTTGAAGAAGCGACGGCCGGTCGGCGCCTGCGGCAGCGGTCGTCGGCTCGGCCGAGCAGGCCACGAGTGAGACCAACACGGCGACGATGAGGCGGGACACGAACTGGGGGCGCATTGCTACTCCTTGGTCCCGGTTGTGACGAGATAAGCCGCCTAGCGGTTCCCGGCTACGGTGACGAGATGCGGCTTGCCTTGATGACGGAGCCACAACTGGGAGGTGGCTACGACGACCTTTCTTGGGCGGCGCGTACCGCCGAGGCGGCAGGGTTCGACGCGTTTGCCCGCTCCGACCACTACTACTGGACCGGGCCCGACCCGATGCCCGCAACCGAGGCATTCTCCACCCTGGGCGGAATCGCCCGGGAGACGAGTCGCATCCGGCTGACCATCCTCGTCTCCCCGATCACGTTCCGTCACCCCTCCTTCATCGCCAAAGCTGCGGCCACACTTGACCAAATGAGTGCCGGCCGCTTCGACTTGGGGATCGGAACGGGGTGGATGGAGGCCGAGCACGAGGCCTACGGGATCGAGTTTCCACCCTGGGGTCAACGAGTCTCACGTCTCGAAGAAGCACTGTCTTACCTGCGCGCGGCTTTCCGCGGGGAGTCCTTCGAGGGCGAGATTTATCAGATCACCGCTACTGCTTTGCCGCGGCCCGTCGGTTTGCGTCTGATCGTTGGAGGCAGCGGTCCCGACAAGACTCCCAACCTGGCCGGGCGCTTCGCCGACGAGTACAACCTTTCTGCCCGGCCTCTCGACGAACTGCGGCCGCGCTTCGAGGTCATGCGGGACGCCGCCCGCGCCGCCGGGCGTGATCCCGACCAGATCACGATTTCGTTGATGGGACCGGCGGTGATGGCCGACAACCAGGCTTCGCTCGACAACCTGCTCGAAGAGGCGGCGTCATTCCGAGACATCTCGGTGGACACGCTGATCGAACGGTGGGACCAGGCGGGGATTCCCTTCGGCTTCGTGAACCAAGTCACCGATGCTTTCGGCCGCCTGGCCGAGGCCGGCGTTGAAAAGTACTACCTGCAGTGGCTCCAAGTAACCGACCATGAAGGCATCAGCGAATTGGTCTCGCTCGCCAACCGCCTGTGAACTAACGGCCGTCGCGGAACGTTGCCACGGGGCCCCCTCGTCCGCCTCCTTCGTCGGCGGCCACTCCCCCACCTCACCGGTGGGGGAGAGTTAGCCTTATCCGGTGACCGCACCCCTTCTGCAGATTGAGAATCTGCACGCCAGCGCGGGCGGAGTTGGAATTCTCAAAGGGATCGACCTCGTCCTCGAGAAGGGCGAGATTCAGGCAATCATGGGTCCCAATGGCTCGGGGAAGAGCACCCTCGCCAACGTCCTGATGGGCCACCCCCACTATCGAATCACCGAAGGCAGGATCCTCTTTCAAGGGGAAGACGTTGCCGGCATGCCCCCCGACGAGCGGGGCCGGCGAGGGATGTTCCTTGCCTTTCAAAACCCCGAGGCGGTCCCCGGAGTCTCGGTTGTGCAGTTCCTGCGACAGGCGCTGGCCAACCGGACCGGCGTCGATCTCACGATCCTCGAGCTCCGGCTCAAAGTGATGGAGGCGATGAAGTCGTTGGGGATGGCCACCGGGTTTGCCGATCGATTCCTCAACGAAGGCTTTTCGGGCGGGGAACGGAAACGAAACGAAGTGCTGCAG
>JBPCQV010000182.1:0-10489 GCA_050997725.1 Acidimicrobiia bacterium | reverse complement strand
AACATGCTTGCCGGGGTGGGATCGGTTTCGTCGGCGCTGTTGGTTGTCGCTGCCGACGAAGGCTGGAAACCGCAGACTGAGGAGCACCTTGCGGTGCTCGACTTGCTCGACACCAAGCGCGTCCTAGTAGCCCTGACCAAGGTCGATCTTGCCGACGAGGTGTTGTCGCTCATAGCCGACATTCGCGAACGACTCGTGGGAACCGTTGCTCAGGATGCTCGCATCGTCCCGGTCTCAGCGCGCTCTGGGCGGGGCCTCGACGCGCTCCGCGAAGCGCTCGAACACATCGCCGTAGATCTCGACGATGTTGGGCGGCCGCAGATTTGGGTTGACCGCGCTTTTGTGGTTGCCGGGGCGGGAATCGTCGTCACCGGGACACTCTTGGGCGGCAGCCTCGGCACAGGCGACGAGGTAGCAATTTGGCCAGGCGATCTGGTTGCGCGGGTGAGGTCGGTGCAAAGCCAGGAGAGAAAGCAAGACCGGGTAGCACCAGGCAACAGGATCGGAGTCAATCTCGCCGGCATGGATCGTGGCGATGTCGAACGGGGAGCACGGATCGCGCTTCCGGGCCTGATGCGATCCACCTCAAGGATCCAGGTGAGCCTGCGACTCCCCCGCTATGTCGCCGAGTTGAGTGAGCGAGGTGCCTATCACCTCCATGTTGGAACCGCATCAGCCGCTGCGACTCTGAAACCCCTCGACAAAGAGCATGCGCTGGTCGACTTGGCGCACCCGCTTTGGCTGCAGGCGGGCGACCGATTCGTGGTTCGCGACTCGGGTCGTCGACTAGTCGTTGCCGGTGGAAGGGTGCTCGACCCTGCTCCCGTTGGTCGCCGGAGCCAGATCGCCAGCCGCTCGTCTCGTCTAGCCGCGGCTCTCCAGGATGGCCCCGATCAAGTGGCGACGGCACTATTGGAGGCAAAGGGGCGAGCTCGCCAAGCGGATCTAGCCGCGTGGTCGGGTGGCGGCCACGCGGAAGCCGTCGGCGAAGGCGAGCTGCTGCTTTCATCGCGAAAGGCCGCGGAGCTTGCCAGGGAGGCTGTCGTGGCCGTGGACCAACATCATCAAACCCACCCGCTCGAGGAGGGTCTCAGCTTGGGCCGTCTGGCGAGCTTGCTCGAGGTGGACGAGCCACTGGCCCGGACCATCGTCGCGTCGACGGAGTCCTTGGAGCTGCGAGGTTCTGCGGTGGCGGCGAAAGGCTCGGCTCCACAGGAAATCGATGAGCGCTGGCAATCGCTGGCGGCAACGCTCAAGACTGCGGCCCCGCCGACTCTCGACGAGTTGGGGGTCGACTCCGAGCTGATTCGCCGACTGCTGCGCGACGGTCGTCTGGTGCGGGTCGCCGACAACCTCGTTTATCTGCCCGCGACCCTTGAGGAGGTGATCGCCACCGTCCGCGAATTCGAGGGTGCATTCACCGTCAGCGAGTTCCGCCAACGGCTCGGTATGACCCGCAAGCACGCGGTGCCTCTCCTGGAGCATTTCGATCGGGAGGGGATCACCATCCGGACGGGCGACCAAAGGACGGCTCGGTAGGCTGCACCGCGGAGGTGTCTGAGCGCCTGGTGGGCTTCTCGGTCTTCAAAACCGGTGAGGGGCCACACGGCCCCTGGCGGGTTCGATTCCCGTCCACCTCCGCTGTTTCTCCCCCCGGAGGGGGGAGTACCCGAAGGGGGAGGGGGGCGTTTTATAGACGCGCGAGACGCATTCCTCCAGGAGGAGAAGGGGCGCCGCTAGCTCCTCAACCGAACCATCTTCGGGTCAAACAGCGGGTCGGGGGCCACGGTGGCGCCGAAGCGTTGCCCGAAGTAGATGATCTCGAGGCGGGTTCCCTCCTCGGCGTAGCTGACCGGCAGGTAGCCGTAGGCGACGAGCTTTCCGACCGAGTAGCCAAAGTTGGCGCTGGTGATGTGGCCGATGCAGCGATCACCGTCCATGATCGGCTCGTAGGCGATGGCGACCGCGTCGCGATCGTCGAGGGTGAGACAACAAAGCTTCTTCTCCCGCGGAGCCTCACTGAGTTGCCGAGCAGCCTCCAAGCCGCGGAACGCCGGCTTGTCGAGCTTGACGGTCCAGCCGAGCCCCGCCTCATAGGCGTCGTACTCCGTGTAGACGTCAGTGCCCCAGCCCCGATATCCCTTCTCCAACCGCAGCGAGTCGAAGGCCCCCATCCCGGCGGGAACGATGCCGTCCTCGGCGCCCGCCTCCAACAACAAGTCCCACAGCGGGAGAGCAAACTCGTTGGGAATGTGCAACTCCCAGCCCAGCTCGCCGACATAGGAAACGCGTAGGGCCAAAGCGCGGGCAAACCCGGCGTCGATCCAGCGGGCGGTGAAATACGGGAACGCCTCGTTGGAGATATCAGCGGCAGTGACCTTTTGGAGAACCTCTCGGGCCTTGGGACCCCAAAGCCCGATCGCGGCGTAGGCATCGGAAAGGTCGATGACGGCGACTCCATGGCCAGCGGAAGCTCGCCGCACCCAATCGAAGTCCCGGGGCCGAGTCCCCTCGCCGACGAACATCCAAAACCGGTCGAGGCCGAGCCGGGCAACGGCCAGATCCCGTCTGACCCCGCCCCGCTCGGTTAGCCAGGTCGTATACACGATCCGGCCGAGGCCCACGTCCATCTTGTTCGAGCAGATCGAGTCAACCAGAGCCAATGCGTCGGGCCCGGCTACCTCGATGATCGACAGACCGGTGAGATCGAACAATCCGACGGCGTCTCTCGTCGCCAAATGTTCCGCCCCTTGGATCGGCGACCAGTGCACGGCGGCCCAACCGTCGCGTTGAGGGATCAAGTCTCGGTAGCGTTTCACCAATCTCTGGTTCGACTCGAACCAGTTGGGCAACTCCAGCCCCGCGAAGGTGGTGAACACCGCCCCGCGTTCCTGGTGACGGCGATGGAAGGGTGTGAGCCGGACGTCGCGCGGCTCTGAGATCGGTTCGCGGGGGTGGATGATGTCGTAGATCTCGGCGTAGTTCTTGTTGCAGACCTTTTCGATGAAGCGAGGGGTCGATTGAAACGTATGGAAGCGGTTGACATCCATTTGGCGGACATCCCATTCCGTGTCGCCTTCGATCATCCATTCGGCGAGGGTCTTACCCACGCCTCCAGCGTGGGTCAGCCATGAGCCCGCTGCCACCCAAACTCCATCAATCGGAGTCGGGCCGACGATCGGCATGCCGTCGACTGGGAAGGCGAAGATGCCGTTGATCGCTATGGGATAAGTGCGGAAATCGGTCTTGGCCAGCAGCGGGAACAGCCGGCGAGCCTTGTCCCAAGCCTCGCCTTCGAAGTCGGCGGGAGTGAAAGGATGGATGGCGTTGGGTCCAACCATCTCCGCCGGGACCGGACGAGGAGCGTGGCGGTAGCTGCCGACGCCGAAGCAATTCCAATGCTGGCGGAAGTAGATGTAGGTGTCGAGCTCCCGCGCCGAGGGATAAACGATCTCGTCCTCCGGCACCGAAGGGTCAAATTCGTCGAGCTCGGGCAAGGGTCCGGTCTGGAGGTACTGGTGCTCATAACCCATGAGCGGGATCGGCACGCCAAGGCGTTCACCAAGAAGCGGCGCCCAAATGTTGGTGGCGATAACGACGTGGTCGCAGTCGATGCGCAGGTGTTCGGGATTGTTGGTCAACACTGCGCGCACTCGTCCCGCGACGATGTCGAGGTCAGTCACCTCGGTGTTACCTATCACCGTGACGCCGGCATCCCTCTGCCTCGCTCCGCTGACATGGGCGGGCGCGACGGTTTGTCCCTCGGCGATGAAGATCGCCCCCTCCATCGTTTTCGGATCGATGAAAGGATGCAGCTCGGCCGTCTCTGCGGGGGTGAGGAGATTGGCCTCGGTTTCGAAGCTCAGTGACTCACCGTGCAAACGAACCAGGTCCGCCATGCGCGCTTTGGAAATCGCTACGTCGAGCAAACCGAGGCGATTAACCATTCGACGGTCGGGAGTGAGGGGCTCGAGCGAGGCGTAAAGGCGGCTCGAATAGACCGCGAGCTGGGTGAGCAGCTTGTTGTGGGACAGGGCCACCACCCCGCCGGGGGCATGGGAGGTCGAACCCGGATTTTCGACCGGGTCGCCCCGGTCAACGAGGGCTACGTCGGTCCAACCGAGTCGGGTGAGGTGGTAGGCGACCGCCGAGCCGACAATCCCCGAGCCGATGACGACGGTTTGATAAGCCTGGGTCACAGGGGGATTGTCGCATCTTCCGTCGGGCACGAAGCCGTAACGATGTCGTACCGAGAGTCACCCACGATCGAAATCATGGACACAGAGCGTCTCCCGGCGGACGTCCACTCGACGATGGCCAGCTTCTTGACCGCCGAGCTCACCACTATCTCGGCCAAGGGTTCGCCCCAAACCTGGCCGGTGTTGCCGTCGGTCGAATGGAAGTCGGGCAGGATCGTCATCGCGACATCGATCGGTCTCCCGCAGAAGATCTACAACATCCGTCGCCGGCCGGACGTGAGCCTGCTTTTCTCGGAATCAATTGGAAGCGGATTGACCGATCCCCTCTCCGTGCTGATCGAAGGATCGGCCGTGGTGTCTGACACCTTGTTCACCTCGCTCTCCCAGATCGACGACGCTGACATCCGCGCCGCGCTCGACCGCGACGCGATCGCCCTGCTGCGCCGGCAACCGGCAGTCGGGATCTATGCCTCCAACCCCGTGGCGCGCGCACTGATGGATTGGTACTTCTTCCGACTGCTGATCATGGTTACGCCGCGCAGGATTTCGTGGGGCCGCGGCAACCCGAGGGAGTGGCATGCGCTCGACGTGGCGTGAGGTGCGTCGAGAAGCTGCCCGGTTCGGCTCGGGAGTGCTGTCGGGATTGGGCCCGGCCGGTACCCCGGTCTCGGTTCGCTGCGCTCCCCGGCTCGACTCGGAGAGGCGGGTATTGCTCATCGATGACCCCTTTCCAGTCGTTCCGGGCTCTGCTGCGATTCTGTTTCACCGCCACGACCACCGCCTGTGGAGCTTGCGGAGCTGTCTGATCAGCGGCTCGCTTGTCGCCCAGGGCGACGAATGGATCTTCCGACCGCGCAGGTTCACGCCGGGCATGGGGGTCGGCGGCCTGAGGAGCTATGTCCGACTGCTCGTCAACGGGCGCAAGGCCACGAACCGATACCTAGCAGCGGCCGGTATTCCAAGACCGCAAGCAGCATGGGAGGACATCGAGGAACTTCTCCGGCTCGCCGCTGCTCCGGAGCTCAGGTGATGAGCTGACCGTCCTTGATGACCAGATTGATCATTTCCGGCACGAGCAATGAAGCGAGATCCTGATCGGGATGGCTGGCGACGATCACCATGTCTGCCCAGGCGCCCCTCTTGATCGAACCGAGGTCGTCGCGACCAAGGGCCGCCGCAGCTCCAGGCGTGGCGGCAGCAACCGTTTCGATCGTGCTCAGCCCGGCGTGCGAGAGCCTCACCATTTCTTGCGCTGACGTCCCCGGTGGTCCGCTGTCGTAGCCGACCGCGATCGTGACCCCTGCGCTTTTTGCCTTGGATACGGTCAAATAGGCCTCCTCGAGCTGTCGTTTCGCCTGGTCGACCAGCACTTGCGGGAAGTCTTCGACGAAGCGCTCAGCGAGATCATGGAACGTGGTGAGAGTCGGCACGAGAACCGTTCCGCGTTCGGCCATGAGGTCGAGCAGGCTGGGATCGCGATGCAAGGCGAGGCCATGTTCAATCGTGTCGGCGCCCGCTTCGAGCGCCCAGCGAGTATCGGCCAATCCTTCGGCATGCGCCGCTACGCGAACACCCATGCGATGCGCCTCATCAACAATCGCTTCCATCTCGAGGAGAGTCATTTGTGGAGGCTCGGGGTCCTCGGCCACAACCGATCGAGCACCGGTTGCCATGGACTTGATGAAGTGGGCGCCGCGACGAATCTGCTCGCGGACTGCCTTGCGCATGTCCCAGGGACCGTCCGCTTCTGGACATCGAGCCAAAGATCGTTCCGCCAGGAGCGGTGGCCAAAATGATGCGGCCGCACGAGAAGATGCGGGGTCCGGGAACAACCCCGAGGCTGATCGCCTGGCCTGCGACGAGTGACTCGTCGTCGTAAGCCGACATCGCGGATCGAGGTAAAGCCGCTCCTGAGGATCGCATTGGCAGAGGCCGCCAAGACGTAGTGACCGAGCGCGCGGGGCCGTGGAGTGTCGCCGTGCTTGGCTGGCGGGGGGCCGAAACCGGGACTGCGATCGAGATCAGACATGAAATGGTTGTGCACGTCGATCAATCCAGGAAGCACGCTTTTTCCCTCTATCAATTGCTCCGGGCGGAACCTCGCCGGTGGCTATGTGTTCCACCCTCGCAATGCGCGCCCCGTCGATCGAGATAGCCATGCCTTCGCGCGCGCGCCGTTTCCGTCGACGATGCGCGCATTCCACAGCAGGGTTGTATCTGCCATCAGGTCCGGTTATTCCAGGTTGAGAGGCCTCTAGGCTCGATTCATGAACCTAAACAGCATTCTTATCGGCTCGGAGAATCCGAAGCGCCTCGCGGAGTACTACACCAAGCTCTTTGGTGAGCCGGGATGGGACCAGGACGGGTACACCGGCTGGGCGATCGGCAATGGGTGGGTGACCGTCGGACCGCACGACCAAGTGACCGGCAAGAACAGCCACCCGGGAAGGATCATCTGGAACCTCGAGAGCGCCGATGTGAAGGGCGATTTCGAGCAGTTCAAAGCTGCCGGGGCAGTGGTCATTCGCGACCCTTACAACCCGGATGAGTCGGACGAGACGGGCCTGATTGCGACGTTCTCCGATCCCGACGACAACTACTTCCAACTGATGAGCCCGATGGAGGACGTGTCCTAGGCTCAGCCGCTCGTTGCCCGGGTCCCAGAGCGGACCTTTGACGACTTCTCCGTCGAAGTAGCGACCTGTGTATCGGACACGCAATTTCGTGCCGCTTCGGTAAGACCTTCTTTGGCAAAGGCATGTGCTATGAACGCTCCGACCGAATAGCCGTACTCGCCGCTCGCCACCCAGCCCACCACCTCGTCATCGTGATACACGGGGGTCCACGAGTGCATCAGCGCGGCTGGGTCATCGAAGCGGAGGGTGACCAAGCGATTCCCGCCCTGACTTGAAGCAGCGCCGTCTTGTCCGAGGAATTCCCGCCCCTTCTTCAGCAGCCATGACATTCCAGCCTGGCGGGGGGTGATCTCGGGGGTGAGGAGCGAACGCCGAGACTGGCGCCGACCTCCTGGATCCGTTGGTAGCTGTTGAAGCGCTCGGCCGTCGATGCCACCTGGACGAGGCCGGTGCGGAAGAACTGTTCCTGTCCGGGCTCGGCGAGGGGCAGCTGGTCGTATAGCTGGCGAGAGGCGATGCCCAATTTGGTGAAGAACTTCGACACAGTGAGCGTGCGGAGCCCGCCGGGGGCGTGGGAAGTAGAGCCGTCGTTCTCGGCCAAGCTCCCCTTGTCCAGGACGATGACCCCCTTCGACCCCCATATCGGCAAGGTGATAGGCCACGCTCGAGCCGATGATCCCGGCGCCGATCACGACCACGTTCGCCTGACGCGTCACGGACGGATCGTAGAGTCCGGCTGTGGAGCAGGAAAGAGACGCGGGAACTCGTCGACGACCACGACGGGATCGTCGTACCCAAAGCGTTCGCTCCGAGCCGCGCTACCGACGCCTGGTCAACCCGTTCCAGCCGCTCCAAGTGCTGAGCGAAGACGAGATCGTTGGGATTCACCAAGCTGCGATCGGAGTGTTGGCGAACCATGGCATGAAAGTGTTGCTCGAGGATGGGCGGACGCGGTTCGAAAGCGCGGGGGCCTCCGTCGACGACAATTTCATGGTTCGGATCGACCCCGACCTGGTCAGCTCGGCCCTCGCGTCGGCGCCTGCCGAGTTCGACCTCCACGCGCGCAACCCGGAGCGAAACCTCTCGGTCGGCGGCCGCAATGTCATCTTTGCCCCTGTGGGTGGACCACCTCACGCCATCGATCTCGATCGGGGCCGTCGAGCGGGGACCCTCGAAGATTTCAGCGACCTGCTTCGGCTCTCGCAGGCCTATGACGTGATTCACGTCACCAGCCAGCAGGTAGAGCCCCAAGATGTGCCGGTCAATTTCCGCCACCTCGAGACGACAAGGTCGTACCTGACGCTCTCCGACAAGGTGCCGTTCATCTATTCCCGGGGCATAGGACAGGTCACAGATTGTTTTGAGATGCTGCGCATGGGACTGGGCCTTACTGAGGACGAATTCGCTGCGGGCCACTACTGCTACACGGTGATCAATACCAACTCGCCCCGCCAGCTCGATATCCCGATGGCCCTCGGTTTGATCCAATTTGCGGCGGCCAACCAGGTATCGATCGTGACACCTTTCACTCTCTCGGGTGCGATGGCCCCGGTGACCCTGGCGGGAGCGTTGGTACTCCAGCACGCCGAGGCGCTGGCAGGTATCACGCTGACTCAGATCACTCGTCCAGGGGCGCCGGTGGTTTACGGCGCCTTCACCTCCAACGTCGACATGCGCTCGGGTGCTCCCGCCTTTGGGACGCCTGAAGCGGCGAAGGCTGCGTTCGCCAGCGGCCAGTTGGCCCGGCACATCGGTTTGCCCTGGCGTTCGTCCGGGGTCTGCACCTCGAATACTCCGGATGCGCAGGCCGGTTATGAATCGATGATGAACATGATGGGAGCCACCCTGGGCGGAGCGAACTTCATACTCCATACGGCGGGTTGGCTGGAATCGGGGTTGTCGGCGTCGTTCGAGAAATTCATCCTCGACGTGGAAATGGCTCAGATGTATGCGGAGCTGTTCCAGCCGCTCGACTCGTCAGAAAAGGAAATGGGGCTCGAGGCAATCGAGGAAGTCCAGCCCGGAGGCCACTTCTTTGGCATCGGGCACACCCTCGAGCGCTACGAAACGGCCTTCTATGAACCGATCGTGTTTAGCCGCGCCAACTTTGGCCAATGGACGGAGTCGGGGTCGCTTACCGCCGCCCAGCGAGCTAACACGGTGTGGAAGCAGGTCCTGTCCGACTTCGAGCCGCCCTTCCTCGATGATGCGATCCGTCTGGAACTGGATGATTTCGTTGCCCGGCGGACAGCCGACGGCGGGGCGCCACCAGAGTCGTAGGGGGAAGACGTAAGACATCAGATATCAGACATTCCGGTCTTCCAACGGTACGTCTTGGGTATGGTGGGGCGCCGCGGAACTCCATCAGGTTGATGAACTTCCGCGGTACAAGGAGCAAACGATGAAAAGAAGCATGAGAGATCGACTGCGTCTTGACGCGATCCGGCGGAAGGCCAGTCCGATCGAGAACCACATCATCGACGAGTATGCAGCCGGCAAGATCACCCGTCGCGACTTCATTCGTCGTGGAACGATCATCGGCATGTCTATGTCAGTGCTGGGTTTTGTCGCGACCGCGTGCGGTACCGACGAAGGCGCGACCACTACTTTGGCGGGCGGGCCTACCACCAGCGGCTCGGGAACGACTGGGGGACCGACCACCAGCGGTGCCACCGGCACTTCGGGATCGACAGGGGCGGGCGCCATCCGGGCGGCTTTCATCACGCCGGCGGGTGCGATCGACCCGGTACTTACCAACGACGAGGGTCGACTGTCACTTCTCGGTCAGACGGGTCAGTACCTGACCTTTTCAGATGCGGAGTTGAACCTGATTCCGGTTTTGGCCGAAAGCTGGGAGCCGAACGACACCCTCGACGTCTGGACCTTCAACCTGCGCCAGGGCGTGACCTACCACGACGGTACCCCCATGACGGCCGCGGACGTAGTCGCCACCTTCACCAGCATCGCCTCCGGCAATGCGGCGTCGGCGTTCGAAACCTTCGGAGTGACGGCCGAGAACATCGTGGCTCTCGACGATGCCACGGTGGAGTTCACGCTGGCACAACCGAACGGTAGCTTCCCGTTCTTTGTGAGTTCCGATAACTACAACGCGATCATCCTCCCGGTGTCTTTCTGGGAGAACTATGCCGAGGGCAGCTACGAAGCCGAATTCCCCGGCACCGGGATTTGGCAGGTGGAGAACTTCGAGCAGGGAGTGTCTGCTTCGTTTGTCAAGAATGCAAACTACTGGGGTGACAATGCTGCTCAGCCGGACCGGCTCGAACTGATCTTCTTCGACGACGAAGCAGTGGCGGTGACAGCTTTCCAAGAAGGTCGGATCGACGCCATCCCGCATATCTCGTCGTCGGGCGGTCAGGCCCTGCTCGAGAGCCCCGACGCCACGGTGTCGAGCATTTCGACGGCGCAGCACCGGCAGGTCTACTTCGACACTGCCAGTGCTCCGTTCAACGACAAGCGAGTCCGGCAGGCGGTCGCCCTCACTCTCAACCGTCAGGTTTTCATCGACGGCCTGCTAGCGGGGTACGGGACCGTGGGCAACGACCATCCAATCTGGTCGCTGTTCCCGATGTACAACCCCGACACCCCGGCTCAGCGGGACGAGGATCTGGCAACGGCCCAACAGCTATTGGATGC
>JBPCQV010000055.1:0-7441 GCA_050997725.1 Acidimicrobiia bacterium | reverse complement strand
GTCTCCAGCACGCCAAAATGGCATTCCGGGTGGTGGCGGTGAGCGAGGCCGACTTCGCCGCCTGGATCGAAAGCCAAGGCCGGTCCCCAGCGGACCGAGGCGGTGAACTTGGACGCCAAGTCTTTCTCGACGCCGGCTGCGGTTCTTGCCACACGATCGATGGCACGTCCGATGGCGAAACCGGTCCGGATCTGACCCATTTGGCCAGCCGCCTCACCCTCGCAGCCGGCACCTTTCCGAATACCCCCGACCATCTCCGCAGTTGGGTGAGCCGGCCCCAAGAGCACAAGGAAGGGGTGGCGATGCAGAACATCGACCTGCCGGAGCAGAGCCTCGACGCGCTGCTCCGCTATCTGGAGTCACTCGAATGAGCGATCGACCGCCGGAACAAACCCCGCAGATTGACCCGCACCCCACTGATCAAATCCTGAGCGACCTCTGGGACGACCCACCCGGGTTCTGGGGCAAGCTCAAAGCAGTCCAGAACGACGCCATCGGCATACGGCTCCTCGGTACCGGTTTCTTCTTCCTCATCCTCGGCGGTTCGGTCGATTCGCTAGTGATGAGGTTGCAACTGGCCGTCCCCGAGAACGACCTCGTGAGCCCCCAGCTCTACAACGAGCTCTTCACCAACCACGGATCGGTGACCATGTTCCTCGTCATCCTTCCGATCTTCGAAGGATTCGCCATCCTGATGCTTCCCCTCCTCCTGGGAGCGCGGGAGATGCCATTCCCCCGCCTCGGTGCGTTCTCCTTTTTCACCTTCCTCTTTGGAGGGCTCCTCTATTACTCGAGCACGCTGTTCAACGCGGTGCCCGATGCCGGGTGGTTTGCCTACACGCCACTGTCGGGTCCGCAGTTCTCGCCTGACCTGGCGATCGATTTCTGGGTGCTCGGCCTCGGCGTGGCTGAGGTCGGCGCCATTGCCGCCGCGGTCGAGATCATCGTCGGGATCATGAAAATGCGCGCCCCCGGCATGACCCTTGTTCGGATGCCGCTATTTGCCTGGGCATTCCTCGTGACCGCGTTCATGATCTTGTTCGCGTTCACGCCGTTGATCATCGGGAGCCTCCTGCTCGAGCTCGACCGCGGATTCGGCACTCAGTTCTTCAACCCCGCCGCCGGAGGCAGCACCCTGCTTTGGCAGCACCTCTTTTGGATCTTTGGTCATCCCGAGGTGTACATCCAATTCCTGCCTGCCACCGGAATCATCTCGATGATGGTCCCCGTCTTCATGCGCCGAAAGATCGTCGGCTACAACTGGATCGTCGCCTCCCTGGTCGCGGTCGGGTTCCTCAGCTTCGGCCTCTGGGCCCATCACATGTTCACTGTCGGTCTTCCCCCCATCGTCCTGGCGTTCTTTTCCGCGGCCAGCATGGTGATCGCCATCCCGGCGGGGGTGCAGGTCTTTGCCTGGGTGGCCACCATCTGGCGCGGGCGTCCGGTTTGGAAAACCCCGTTCTTATTCGTCGTCGGGTTTCTTGTTCTGTTCGTGCTGGGTGGGATCACCGGGGTGATGGTGGCCGCCGTCCCGTTCGACCTGCAGGCCCATGACAGCTACTTCGTCGTTGGCCATCTGCATTACGTCCTGATCGGCGGCGTCGCCTTTCCGATCTTTGCGGGCATCTACTACTGGCTGCCGAAGTACACCAACCGGCTGCTCAACGAGCGCTTGGGTAAGTGGAACTTCTGGTTGTTGTTCATCGGCGTCAACCTCGCTTTCTTCCCAATGCACATCGTCGGCTTGAAGGGGATGCCGCGCCGCGTCTACACCTACCCGGCCGGTCTCGGTTGGGACATCTACAACTTGATCTCGACGATTGGGGTGATTGTCGTCGTAGTCGGAATCGTGGTCTTCCTCGTGAACCTGGTCTACAGCCATTTTCGGGGCGAGCCGGCCGGTCACAACCCGTGGGGAGGTGACACCTTGGAATGGGCCAGCCCCTCGCCGCCTCTGCAGCACCAGTGGTCGGTACCGCCGATCGTCCGCAGCCGGCATCCCCTTTGGGACCAGCAGAACCTGACTAGCGGGGATCCGGCCGACGAGCGCCTCACCCGCGCTCTCGCCGCGTGGCCGCTTCGCTGGCGGGCAGCGCTGGTGACCGGGACCTCAGACGCCGAACCCGAGGAAATCTTTCGAGTCGCCGGTCCTTCGATCTGGCCCTTTGTCGCGGCGTGTGGGACGGTGGCGATCTTTGGCGCCGAGCTGTTGAAGCTTCGGCTCGGGGCCTTCGCCGGCGCGGCGATAGTCGTCATCGGTGTGATTGGGTGGAACTGGCCACAATCCGCCCCCATCACCGAGGAGGAGGAGGCAGCCTTCGAAGCCGAGCACGACATACCGGTCCACGTCGGAGGAAGCGTGGCGGTGGCGCGGTGGGGCATGGGGCTCATGCTTTTGTTCACGGCCATCGCTTTCGCCAGCCTCCTCCTCTCGTATTTCTATCTGCGGGTCGAGAACCCGAGCTGGCCGCCGGTGGGAGTTGCGTCTCCCTCGCTTCCGCTGGGAATGGCGAGTGCACTGCTCGCGAGTGTCAGCGCTCTGGCAATGGCCTTCGGGTTGCGATCGATTCGACGGGGCAGCCACACTCGCCTGCGACTAGCCGTCGGCGGCGCGTTGTTGGCGCTCTCCCTGGGGATGGCCGGGCTAATCCTCGAGCTCGGCCGCCTCCCCTTCGACTCGAAGCTCCACGCCTATGGCTCGATCTTCTACACGCTCGCCGGGTTCGTCGCGGTAGTCGGCTTTGCTGCGCTGGTCATGGGGGCTCTGACCCTCTACTGGACGATCAGGGGCGAATACAGCGCCCGCCGCCATGTCCCCGTGCTCAACGTCACCCGCTTCTTCACCGCCGCCGCGGTCATCTGGGTGATCGGATTCGCCGTTCTCTATCTGACTCCTCGCCTGACATGACCGAAGAGATCGGATTCTGGAAGTCGTGGCCGGTCTTGATGCTGGCCGGACCTGTCATCTGGATCAGCCACTTTTGGGTCGTCTATCTGTGGGCCGAGGCGGCGTGCGTCCCACCCTGGGACTCGGCCGTCGAACTGGTAACCGTGGCGGCGACTGTCGTCGCGATCGGAGCGATAGTGGGCTTCGGGATCAGCGCCAGCCGCTCCTACGCAGCAGCGGACGATGAAGGCGATGATCAACGACTTCTGTATCTGTACGGAGTGCTTCTCGCGGGTTTGTCGGTGGTCGCCACACTGTTTGTGGGTCTCCCCGCCTTCTTTCTTAACCCGTGCTGACCAGAATCCTCCTCCACCCCGGCCAGCCGGTCGCCCCTCACGATCTCTGGTCGTCGTGGAACTTGGATCCCCTCTTGCTCGGCGGGATTGCCGCGCTGGTTTGGCTCAATGGGCGAGGACGACGGCGACCGAATTGGAAGTGGTTTGGGGTTGCGGTCGTGGCTTTGGGTCTGGCGCTGGTGTCGCCGCTCGAGGCAATGTCGGGGGCGCTCGCTTCGGCCCACATGTCCCAACATCTGCTTTTGATCCTGGTCGCCGCACCCGCGTTCGTCTACAGCGAAGCCGGCGCCGGAGTTCTAGCCGGATTACCGCTCACGGTGAGAAGCGGGCTTGGCGCAGCTCGGAGAACCCTGGGTCTGGTGCCTGCCCGCGTCCGCCGCTTTTCTCATCCGGTCCTGGTGTGGCTTCTGCACGCTGGGGTCCTCTTGTTTTGGCATGCCGCCGGCCCTTATCAACTGGCCCTGCGGTCGGAACCGATCCATTACCTGGAGCACGCCAGCTTCCTCCTAACTGCCCTCTGGTTTTGGCAATTGGTCTTGAGTACGCGACACCGCTCGGTCGATTGGCCAGGCGCCGGCGTGCTCATGGTTTTCGGCATGGCCGGCCAGAGCGTGTTCCTCGCGTTGTTGATGACCTTTGCCGACAACCCCTGGTACGCCGCCTATGCCAACACCACCGCGACCTGGGGCATGACTCCCCTCACCGACCAGCACCTCGCCGGGGTGATCATGTGGGTGCCGGCCGGGTTCGTCTACACCGGCGTCGGTTTGACGCTCCTCGCCCGGTGGCTGACTGCCATCGAAACCCGAACGTCAACCAACGAGCGGGCAGCTGCCCGCTCGCGGATCGGTCGGGACCTAGGTGACTAACAAAATGATGATGATGATCAGCAGCAGCGTGCCAAGTCCGATATACATCTCTGCTCCTTTGTTCTTCCGGTCTGATTCACGTATCGGTTCTGATAACGGTCCGGTCGGTGACCACGGTGCTGTCGGCTGAGTGAACCAGGGTGGTGTCGACCCGCTGGTTGTAACGCTCACCAATCCGTCCGCCGGCATATCCGCCCAGAAGAGCGGCCACCGCAAACACGGCCGCCAGGATCAACGCGGGTGTGGTTCGTACATCCGACCGGATCGCTGAGAACCAGTCGGGAAGCCCCACTGAAGCAAACGCGTTGAACTCTGGAGCGACCAGCGCACCTAAGAGGGCGAAAATCGCAGCGAGAACCAGCAACCAAAGCGCGGCTCCCATTCCGTTCTTCCCACCGTCGAATCGCGACATCCGCCCCGCGACCCAGCCACCGAATAAAAACGTCAGGAAGACGACAGCTACCGCGATCGCCGCCCCAATCATCGACGCTTCGGAGATCTCTCCTTCGATATCGATGAGGTTGAGCTGATAGTCCAATTCGTTGGCTCCAGCTGTGACCAGCGCACCGATGAATGTCAGAGCTCCGAGCCCAGCAAAAAACCCGGAAAGGGAAGCCCCAATGTCGGCACCTCCATATCGGGCCGCCGTTCGCGCTTCGGCGCGGCGGGTCCTTCGATCAACTACGTCGCTCAAAAGTTCCTCCTTATCTGAGCGCGAAAAGAAATACCCTCAAAAACTCCTTCCCAAACAACCTGCCGCGCGAATCCTGGTTTCTCCCGAACGGACCTGGGTAAACCCATAGTCGAGCAGCATTTAGTGAAAGGCCCATGCAGGAGCAAGCCAGGACATTCGAGCGTTTAGCCGAAAGCCTGGCCGGACCTTCGATCAGTGCCGGACACCAGCTGAAATGGCTGGCATCGCCCAAAGGGAATTGAGACCCGTTCTCGACAACTTGTGCTTGCTGCTGGCGATCATCCCTCCCGACGGGGGAATTGTCGACGTGTTCTCGGCAGGGGTGATCCATGGCGAAACCAAGGCGCGCTATCGGAAGCTGGCTTTGAGCTCGCCCTTTCCATCGGCGCGAGTCATCGCGACGGGTGAGCGTTCGGTCCTGTCTGACCTCAATGAACATCTGGCCGAATATCCGCTCCTGGAAATCGACTGGCAGGCGAACGGATTCGAAGCGAGTGCCACGGTGCCACTCAGAGGTGGCTCGGGTCTGCTCGGGAGCCTGGCCTTAATTTGGTCCCACTCCGTCCGATTCGACTCATACCTGAGGGCCGAGCTCGGCGCACTCGGCGACATCATGGGGGCGGCTCTTGCAACGATGATCCGAAAGGAGGCTGAAGACAAGCTCGCCCGAGTTTTGCATCGCTCGGTGCTCCGGCTTGATCAGCTACCGGCCAACGCAGCCATCGCGGCCAGGTATCACTCCTCCCGAGATTCCTTCGGCGGCAATTGGTACGACGCGATAGCGCTTGACCATGGCCGCGTGGGTTTAATTGTGGGTGGTGTCGTGGGGTCGGGTCTCCGGGCGACAACGGCTCTGTCGCAACTGCGGTCGGCCGCAGCGGCAGCGGCGCTCGTCGATCCCAGCCCGGCGAAAGTGATGGAAGCCCTGGACCATTTGGCGGACCGCAGCCTCGGCAGGGCGGGATACGCGAAGGCGGTGTTTGGAGTTCTCGACGTCACTCACTCTGTTCTTGACTACTCGATCGCCGGCCATGTTCCGCCGGTCGTAGTGACGCCCGATGGGGAAGTCCAAATCTTGAACGAGGGCAGGCGATGGGTGCTGGGACTGGAGAGGCCTCGTTCGATCAAGGCCGCTCGCTGCCATTTCCCACCCGGGTCCCTGCTAGTGATGTTCACCGACGGATTGACCGAACGCAATGGAGAATCGCTCGAACTCAGCCTTTCCCGCTTGGCTAGGAAGTTGGAGCGAATCTGGTGGATGCCAACTTCGTTGATCTGCGACCAATTGTTCGAGGAGTTCGATCGCGAATCGGGCGATACCGACGATGTTGCCCTTCTCGCCGTGAGAGCGGAGGGTGCTCATAACCGCGCCTACGCCGACGTGATCGCCGGTGTGGTCGAGAACGTCCCGTTGGCGCGTCACCGCCTGGACCTCTGGTTGGTTGACCAAGGAGTCGAGGAACCAGACCGAGACGACTTTCTCCTTGCGATGAGCGAGGCGATCGGGAATGCGGTCCTGCATGGAAACCACAACGACCCCAAACATCTCGTGACCATCGAAGCCGGCCTCGACCGCGACACAATTGTCGGTTCCGTCCGCGATCGGGGTGGATGGCCGAACGAGTGGAACGCAGCGGAGAAACCGCGGGGACTGGGTTTTCGATTGATGCGCGGGCTCGCCGACGCTGTTGAGTTGAAGTCCACCTCGGACCTGACCAGGGTGGTGATCCGGCGTGACCGAAAGGTCCGTCGAGACGTCTTCGAAGCGGCGCTTTAGGTTTTGCGCGCCAGCCAAGCCACGTCGAGGTCTCAGCCAAGGACTTCCGTACCTGGGGAGCGTCGGCGCTGCTCACCGATGGCCTCGGCCATATCCGAGTTGTCGACCAGCCGAAAGCGAGCTCCTGGGCGCGATCGACCAGGTCGCCGACGTGCTCGGCAACACGCGAGCCGTTGCCAGATCGTCCTATGTCCATCCGGCCGTGTCGGAGGCTTTCATCTCCGGGGGCCTCGACCAGATCTGGCGCGGCTCGCGAGCCGGTCGCTGGCTTTCCCGCGGTGAGTCCACCCTGCTCAAACTGCTGGAACAAGGCAGCGCCTAGACAACCTAAGGTTCTGGTGGTGGCATAGCCACCAAAATCGCCTAAAGAATCAGGCGTCAATAATCGCTATTTCTTGGGGGAACCGGCCATTTCGTCACGGGCTTGCTTGGCTCGCGAAGCGCCGATTGCAGTCTTCACCTCTTTTTGTTCTTCGGGTGGGGGAAGGACGGCCAGCATCCCCAACGATTCGATCCACAATTCGCGGCACCACCCCATCGTGTGATAGAGATGCTCGTCTTCCTGCTCCTCGACCTGGCCATGCGCCTCTTTCAGAACTGAGGCCATCTTTCCCTTTGCCTCCTCAGCAACCAGTCCCATCAGTTCCCAGTTGGCATGATCCTTGGTCTCGGCATCTACGACGGCCTCAGCTGCGACCAATTGGGCAGCACCCTTATCGCCCGACTCCAGCGCCATGTCCATCGACTTGATCAGGGACTCGCCCTTGAAGCGGACGATCTTCCGTCCGGGGGTTTCCTTCTCGGCGTCTAGTCCGAGATCGGCAAAGACCTTGGTCATGATCTCGACGTGGGTCTTGG
>JBPCQV010000162.1:0-2677 GCA_050997725.1 Acidimicrobiia bacterium | reverse complement strand
GGCGACGGCGAAGCCGTCAACCCCTACCCCACTTTGCAAGCCGCCGGCTGCTGATCTCGCAAACCCTGGGTTGCAACCGTCGTACGACGACGGTTCTGGCCCACAGAACGGAAATCGCCCATGCGCGTAACCTTCGAGGCGTGCCCTATCTGGTCGCTCCCGAAGCACTGTCGAGCTTCATGGCTGGGGAGCCGTCCTATCGCGCCGAGCAACTGCGCGATTGGCTCTACCGGACTCCGGTGCTCGACGCCGAGCAGATGACCAACCTCCCCGCTTCGATCCGAGAGCGGATCGGACCGAACCTCTTTCCATTCGCTGTTGAGGCTGAGCAGGTCGCGGACAGTGGCCGCACGAGGAAGTGGCTGTTCCGCGCCGGCGACGGCGCCGCCATCGAGGCCGTTCTGATGGGCTACCCCGAGCGGGCGACCCTGTGCGTCTCCTCCCAAGCAGGCTGCGCTCTCGCCTGCACATTTTGTGCGACTGGCCAATTCGGATTTCAGCGACATCTCGAAGCGGGGGAGATCGTGGCCCAGGTCGCCTACGCCCGCGCCTTCCTTCACCAGATGGGGATGCCGAACACACCCGATCGTCTCACCAACCTCGTCTTTATGGGAATGGGAGAACCATTGGCCAACTATCGCCGGGTGCGGGAGGCGTTGCGGCGGATCATCGACATCGGCGGGATGTCGGCGCGGGCGATCACCGTGTCAACGGTCGGCGTGGTGCCGGGAATGCTTGCCCTCGCCGAGGAACCATGGCAGGTGAACCTGGCCGTGAGCCTTCACGCCGCCGACGACGAGCTGCGCTCGAAGCTGGTGCCGCTCAACCGTCGCTATCCGCTGGCAGAGGTTGAGCGAGCAGCGGCCAACTACTTTGCCAAGAAGCGCCGGCGGGTCTCGATCGAATGGACGATGATGGCCGGGGTCAACGACGATCTCGGCCAGGCCGACAAGCTCGCTCAAATCGCTCGGCGTCTGCGCGCCCACGTCAATCTGATCCCCCTCAACCCCACCCCTTTGAGCTCGGAGACCGCGTCATCGGCGACCGCGATCCGCGCCTTTGTGGGTCGGCTGGCCTCGCAAGACGTGAAGGTCACCGTCCGTGACACCCGCGGCAAGGACATCGATGCCGCCTGCGGTCAGCTCGCCGCTAGTCGCCTTTAGCGCCGTTGTTCACCCGGAACGACGGAGGTTCCTCCTCGCGGGGAGCGTCGATCGAGATCATGCGCTCGCGCATCGTCCAGCCGAGGGCAACGAGGCCGGCGACGATCGACATCACCTGAATTATTCGCCGGCCTTTCGCGCGTTCCATCGACGGAGGAGGCTAGTGCTTCCGACCAAAGGCCTACGGTGAGAGGGATGGCACAACTGAAGGTTGACTACTACTTCGATCCGGCGACTGGAGCCCGAGGCGCCCAGGACGCGGCTCACACCGCGGCGGACATTGGATACGACGGGTTCTTCACCGCCGAGACGGGCCATAACCCGTTCTTTCCGCTCGTCCTCGCCGCCGCCGCCGAACCTCAGTTGACATTGGGCACCGCGATTGCGGTTGCATTCCCGCGATCACCAATGACGATCGCTCAGGCGGCCTGGGACCTCGCCGACCAAAGCGGCGGCAAGTTCATCCTCGGTCTCGGAACCCAGGTGAAGGCCCACATCGTCCGCCGTTTCTCCGCGGAGTGGTTCTCGCCCGGCCCACGGATGCGCGACTACGTCTTGGCGCTCCGGGCGATTTGGGACACGTTTCAAACCGGGGTCCCACTCAAGTACGAGGGCGAGTTCTACAAGTTCAGCTTGATGACGCCGTTCTTCAACCCAGGGCCGATCGATCAGCCGGCGGTTCCGATCGCGATTGCCGGAGTCGGCCCGTATATGTCGAAGCTGGCCGGAGAGCTCTGCCAGGGCTTTCACGTCCATCCATTTCACACCGTGAAGTATCTCGACGAGGTCGTGCTCCAGAACATGTCCGAGGGAGCAACCAAGGCCGGCCGCAGGCTCGACGACGTTGAGCGGATCACCACGGTTTTGGTGGTCACCGGCGACAACGAGACCGAGATCGAAGCCGCCAAAGGTCCGGTCAAGTCACAGATCGCTTTTTACGCCTCCACCCCGGACTACGCGGCCGTGCTCGAAACCCACGGTTGGGACATCGGTGACCGACTATCGCAGATGAGCCGCCGCGGCCAATGGGGCGAGATGGGTGACCTGATTACCGACGAGATGCTCGCCGAAGTAGCGGTGGTGGCGCCGCTCGATGAACTTGGGCAAGCCATTCGCAATCGCTACGGCGAGAGGGTGCAGCGGGTCGGCTATTACAGCCTTCGCCACGATGTCGGCTGGCCGTTGCAGCGATGGCGCGATCTCGTCGCCGCGACCCGCGGCTAAAGAGTCTCCGCCGCGGCGGTTCCCACCCGCGGGTCCGCGGCGGCCTCAACGGTCGATCCCGATCGAATGACCGATACCGGGCCCCAGCCGCGCTGGACCCCCTCCACAACCTCAACCTCGTGGCCACGCGCCTGCAAGCCGGCGACGACCTCGGGCGGGGTGTTGTGCTCCATCCGAACCCGGCCGTCGACGAGGTCGTCGATGACCCAACGCGGATACGTCTGCGCCTCGGCGGGCGAATCGCCTTCGACGAACATGCGGATTGCCATCTGCAGAAGGAGCTGTGGCTG
>JBPCQV010000136.1:0-4231 GCA_050997725.1 Acidimicrobiia bacterium | reverse complement strand
ATCCCGAACCGGTCGAGCATCTGGCCGGCCTTCTCCATTATCGGACGGTCGGACCCCGAACCCATGACGATGGCAACTTTCACCTGTCCAACCTAGATATCCCGCCGAAACAGCGCGCCGGGGAACTCGACCGCCTTCACCGCGTCATAGGCATTCGCTCGGGCCGCGGCTAGCTCGGACCCGGTTCCAACGGCGTTGAGCACCCGCCCACCGCGAGCGAAGAGACCGTTCTGGTCCTCGCCGGTCCCGGCATGAAAAACGCGAGAGCCATCAGGAAGATCACCGATCCGGATACGCGCCCCGGCGATCGACGCTTCGGGGTAGCCAGGGGCGGCGAGAACCACGTTGAGGCAGGCAAGGTCGTTCCACTCGGGCGCGGCAACGCGACCTCCCAATGATGCCTCAATCAGATCGATTAAATCGCTTGCCAAGCGGGGCATCAGCACCTGTGTCTCGGGATCTCCGAGCCGGCAGTTGAACTCGAGAACTACCGGCCCCGATTCGGTGAGAACCAGACCGACGTAAAGAAAGCCGTTGTATGGCCGCTCGTCGTTCATCATGGTCTTCAGCACCGGTTTGATCACGTCGGCGAGCACTCCCTCGACGATCCCGCCGGAGAGGCCGGTGACCGGCGAGTAAGACCCCATGCCGCCTGTGTTAGGACCCTCGTCACCATCCATCAGTCGTTTGAAATCGCGCGCCGGTTCGAGGGCGACGGCCTCGTCACCGCCACAGAGGGCGAAGACACTCAACTCCGGGCCCCGGAGAAACTCCTCGATGACGATCCTTCGTTCGCCGAAGCCGCCAGCGAGGCAGCGCCGTACCCACGACTCTGCCTCGGCCAGGTCCGCTGTCACCAGCACTCCTTTCCCCGCGGCCAGCCCATTGGCCTTGATCACGTATGGAGGTTGCTGCGCGCGCAGGTAGGCGAGGGCGGGATCGACCTCGTCGAAGGTCTGCCAACTGGCGGTCGGCACGCCGGCCTCGTCCATGATCCGTTTGGCGAAGGCCTTCGACGTTTCAAGAGCCGCTGCCCGTTGCGTCGGTCCCCAGACGGGCATTCCGGCCGCCGTGATTGCATCGACGACTCCCGCGGCTAGGGGCGCCTCGGGGCCAACCACAACCAGATCGACGCCGCGCTCGACGGCGAGACGAGTAACCGCGGCGACGTCGGTGGGCTCAACGCCCGGCAACGTCTCGCCGAGCTGGGCGAGACCCGGGTTGCCGGGAGCGGAGATGAGCTGGGAGAGCCGGTCGCTCTGGCTCAGCTTCCAACCCAGGGCATGTTCGCGACCGCCTCCGCCCAACAACAGCACCTTCATACCGTGACCAGCTGGCTGCGCTCGGGCCCAACCGACACCCAGCCGATTGGAGTCTTCGCTTCATCGGCGATAAAGGCCAAATAGTTTTGGACAGAGCCAGGGAGGTCGTCGTAAGAGCGAGCAGCCGAGATGTCCGCTCCCCAGCCTTCGAACGTCGCATACACCGGACGGCAGTTGTACAGCACCCGATGCTGGCGGGGAAATTCAACGTGGGCGCCGTCGTCGCTCTCGTAAGACACCGCAACTTTGATCGTCTGGAAATTGGAGAGGATGTCGAGCTTGGTTATGAACAGCTTGGTGAGGCCGTTCACTCTGACCGCGTAGCGGAGGGCCACCAGGTCGAGCCAGCCGCATCTTCGTCGGCGGCCCGTCACCGTTCCGTACTCACCCCCGAGCTCGATCAGCCGGTCCCCGGTTTCGTCGTCGAGCTCGGTCGGGAAGGGCCCGGTGCCGACGCGCGAGATGTACGCCTTGGTGACCCCGACCACCTCCTCGATTGCGCCGGGGCCGATGCCGGCACCGATCAAGGCACCACCCGCCGTCGGGTTGGATGAGGTGACGAAGGGATAGGTGCCATGGTCGACGTCGAGCAGCGTGCCCTGGGCGCCCTCGAGCAGAACCTTTTTGCCTTCCTCCAGACCCTCCCAAAGCAGCAACGCCGTGTCGGCGACGTAAGGAAGGAGTCGCTCGGCGTAGGCGAGGTACTCATCGGCGATCTCGGCAGCCTTCAACCCGATCTGGTTGTAGATCCGGGTCAGCACGCGATTCTTCTCCTCCAAGGCGACGTCGACCTTTGCCCGGAAGATGTCGGGGTCGAAGAGATCCTGGACCCTGATCCCGGTGCGAGCGAACTTGTCGGTGTAGGCGGGGCCGATTCCTCGCTTGGTCGTGCCAATCCGATTGCTTCCGAGATGGCGTTCCAGCATCAGGTCGAGCTTGCGGTGGTAGGGCATGATCAGATGGGCGTTGGCGGAGATCCGTAAACGGGACGGATCGATCCCGCGCCCGGCGAGCATGTCCATCTCCTCGAGCAGGACTTTGGGATCGATCACGCAACCTGAGCCGATCACCGGGGTGCAGTCGGGGTAAAGGACGCCGGAAGGGATCAGCGAAAGGGCGATCTTCTGGTCGCCCACGATGATCGTGTGCCCGGCGTTGTTGCCACCCTGGTAACGGACTACAAAGTCCGAATCCTCGGCGAAGAAATCGGTGACCCGTCCCTTGCCCTCGTCTCCCCATTGCGCCCCGAGGACGATCGTCGCTGGCATCTGCGCGAACGGTAGACGCCTTCGCTGTAACAAATCCGTAACAATGGCGCAACCACTCAGAAACCCCGGTGGGCTGAAATCTGAGGACCCCATTCGACAAAAGGAGTGATGCATGGCGGACTCGCCGGCGGACGTATTAAAGATGGTCAAGGACGGAGACTACGAGTTCATCGATCTCCGCTTTTGCGACCTTCCCGGACAGGTGCAACATTTCACCGTGCCGGTCAAGCAATTGACCGCCGATTCTTTCGAGGACGGCTTCGGCTTCGACGGTTCGTCGATCCGCGGCTTCCAGGCCATCCAGGAATCCGACATGTTGCTGATCCCGGACCCGACCACGGCCGTCGATGATCCTTTCCGCAGCCGGAAAACCTTGCTGCTCTATTGCTTCGTCCACGACCCACTTACCGGTGAGCCCTACGACCGCGACCCGCGTTATGTCGCCAAAAAGGCGGAGGCGTATCTGCAGTCGACCGGCATCGCCGATACCTCTTATTGGGGTCCTGAGGCCGAGTTCTACATATTCGACTCTGCTCGGTTCGGGCAGAACCAGCACTCGGCTTACTACTTCGTCGATTCCGAGGAAGGAGCGTGGAACTCGGGTCGTGAGGAGCCCGGCGGCAACCTGGCCTACAAGCCCCGATACAAAGAGGGCTACTTCCCGGTCCCGCCCACCGATCACTTTCAGGACCTTCGCTCGGAGATGACCGCCGCCCTGGAGACGGCCGGGATCGAGATCGAGGTTCAACATCACGAAGTCGGCACGGCGGGTCAAGCCGAGATCGACATGCGCTACGACACCCTGCTCCGCATGGCCGACAAAGTGACCCTTTACAAATACATCGTGAAAAGCGTCGCGTGGCAGCACGGCAAATCGGTGACGTTCATGCCCAAGCCGATCTTCGAAGACAACGGCTCGGGGATGCACACTCACCAGTCCTTGTGGAACGGCGACAAGCCGCTGTTCTACGACGAAGCCGGGTACGCCGGGCTATCGGACATGGCCCGCTGGTACATCGGCGGGTTGCTCAAGCACGCGCCGTCGATCCTTGCCTTTGCGGCCCCCACTACGAACTCATATCGGCGTTTGGTCCCTGGCTATGAGGCGCCGGTCAACCTGGTCTACTCGTCGCGCAACCGCTCGGCGGCGATCCGGATCCCGCAGTACAGCCAGAAGCCGGCGGCGAAGCGGCTCGAGTTCCGCTGCCCGGACCCGAGCTGCAACCCCTACCTGGCGTTTTCGGCGATGCTGATGGCCGGCCTCGACGGCATCCAGAACCGGATCGAGCCGATGGACCCCGTCGACAAAGACATCTACGACTTGCCGCCCGAGGAGTTGAAGAACCTGCCATCGGTGCCGGGCAGCCTCGACGAAGCCCTCGCCGCCCTCGAAGCCGACCACGAGTTCATGCTCGCCGGCGGGGTGTTCTCAGAAGGGTTGATCTCGACCTGGATCGAGTACAAAACGGCCCGGGAGGTAGATGCGATCCGCCTCCGCCCCCACCCCTCCGAGTTCTCCCTCTTCTACGACGTCTAGTTGAGCAGTCCGTTCTCGCGAAACAAGCGGGACCCCCGAGGGGGCGAGCCGGTCGCAAAAACCCACCAGTCGGGATCCGCGACTGACGTGAGCTTTTTGTGTGC
>JBPCQV010000076.1:0-6217 GCA_050997725.1 Acidimicrobiia bacterium | reverse complement strand
CGATGGGAAAAAAGGTCAAGGCAAAGATGGCTGCCCATCGCGCCAAGTTCATCGCCGGCTGTGTCAATCAGGGCTATCTCCGCGAGGTGGGAGCGGGGATCTTCGACGCCATCGAGCCGTTCGCCGGCTATGGCTTCAACAAGGCGCACGCCGCCTGCTATGCGATGGTGGCCTATCAAACCGCCTGGCTGAAGGCCCATTACGCCCCCGAGTATTTGGCGGCCCTGCTCACCGCCACCAAGAAAGACAAGGATCGCACCGCCATCTATCTGGCCGAGTCCCGCAACCAGGGCATCGACGTGCTCGTTCCCGACGTCAATGAGTCGAATGTCGATTTTATCGTCCGCGACGGCAAGATCCGCTTCGGCTTGTCGGCGGTGCGGAACGTCGGTGAGGGGGTAGTGGAGAAGATCATTGCGGCTCGACAGGAGGCGCCGTTCGTCGATTTCTCCGACTTTGCGAATCGGGTCGACATGCTCGCCCTCAACAAACGGACCGTTGAATCGCTGATCAAGGCGGGAGCGTTCGACGGCATGGGGCACAGCCGCAAAAGCCTGTTTTTGGCGTACGAGGAGATCCTCGAAGCGACGTTCGAGCGGCGGCGGAATGAGGACCTCGGTCAGTTTTCTTTGTTCGGAGGCGATGTGGCTGAGGCTGCGCCGCTCCCCGTCGAGCTCGCCCGCGACGAATGGTCACCCAAGGTCAGGCTCGGCTTCGAGAAAGAGATGCTCGGCCTCTATGTGTCCGATCATCCGCTGTTGATGGTTGGCTCGGCGTTGGTCGCTGAGGCGAGCCCGATCAGCTCGCTCGTCGAGCTTCCGGACCGTTCCGCGGCGACCATCGGTGGCCTCGTCGGTTCGATCTCACGACGCTTCACCCGCAACAACGAGCTGATCCTTTTTTTCCAGCTCGAAGATCTCGACTCGTCGATCGAAGTGATGGCTTTCCCGCGCACCACCGCCGAGTTCGGCCAACTGGTCAACCCCGACGCCATCGTTCTCGTCGACGGCACCCTCGACCAGCGGGGCGACGAGCGCAAGTTCCGGGCAAAATCGATTCGCGAAGTGAAGCTGCGGACCGATGCGACGGTCCGGCTCAAGATCGCCGCCCGCGCCGTGTCGGCGCGGCTCGTGAGCCAACTCAAGTCGCTTCTTCCGACCCATCCCGGAGCTGCGTCCGTGATGCTTCATCTGGAGTCCGGCGACACCCACAAAGTCCTGCGTTTCGATGACACCCACCGGGTGAGTCCCACTTCGACGTTTTACGCCGAGCTCAAGGAGTTGCTCGGCCCAGGAGCGGTGATCTAGTCCGAGAGGTAAGGGCTGCCCCTGCCATACGGCACCGTCGCCCCCGATGGAGGTTCCAGTTGCCGCTGACGTTGATCCCATAGGCGATGATGCCTCCCGCGTAGGTGTTCGAGGGGCTGACCCCGCATGAGCCTCCGGCGTGATCGTTCCCGTTTCCCTCGCCGGATGTCCGATAGGAGCCATTGGGGAGATATACCACGCCGTCGAAGTGGTTGCACTGGCCGCTCATTTCAACACGTCCGCGTCGCATCGCTGGTCGCCCGTCTTGCCGTCATTCCAGGGGGTGAAGAAGACCAGCCTCTCGGGGATGCCCAGTAGGGTCGGATGTTGTTGTTGCCCTTGAGGTCGATCAAACCGTCCGACGAGACAAACGTCGCCCCAGTTTTGCCATTGAACGGGGTCACGGTCACGCCCGTGAGCTCCCACTTTCCGGTCGTGTAATAGATCCCGGCAGGGAGGGCGACGTTGACTAGCGGCTGATCGCCGGTGAATGAGTAGTAATTGCTACCGGCGGCAACGGCTCTTGAGCCGCCCGGAGCGAAGTCGGCGATGTCAAAGGCAATCGGCCAAGGCACCGAGGAGGTCTGCGTCGCTCCCGTCCACCAATGGACCCCGGAGCCCGAGATGTCAACGGGATTGGTGACGTAGCTGGCAAAGCCGCTGACCCGGGTGTTGTTGTTGCCGTTCTCTTTCGCATCGACGTTGCTATGGAGGCCCCCCTCGATTCTGTTGTCGTTGCCGGACAGGACCATGCCCTTGCCGGGCCCGGTGCAGGTACCGCCGGCAAAAAGCCCCGGCAGAGTGACATTGCCCTCCGGCTGGCAGGCGGTGGAACCGGCGCCGACATTTAGCGAGCTGACCCCGATGATCTTGCCGAACGAGGTCGGAACTGAGCGATTGCTTATTGTCACTCGCACATACGGGTCGCCGGCGGCATTGGTCAAGAACGAGGCGGAAACCGTGCTGTTGGCAGATGAGAAGCCGTTGTCCTCCACGTATTCGAGCGCTCGCGCCCGCGATGCGTTCTCGGTGGCGGGGCTGCCGGTGTAGTCGACCACGGCGGCCAGCGCACCCGCATCGGCGGCGTTTTGCGCCTGGCGCCGGACCTGGCGGGCGAAGCCGACATCGACCACGACCGCCGCCATCCCACACAGGAAGATCAGGGCGAATGCCACCAGGACGATCGCGGCGCCTCGCTCGCGAGGCTGCTCGCTCAAGAGAGGTGACCTCCGCTACGCAGAAGCTCCAGTCCTGACCGGTGAGCGCCGTCTCCGAGGCTTCGGTGATGGCCGCGGTGGTTTCCTCGATCCGCATTTGCACTTCGGTTCTGAAAGCGCCGCTCAGGAATGGGGCTGAGAGTCCCGAGGCCGATTCGATCGGGTACATGACACAGACCGCCAGCGACTTCTTTGCAGTGAAAGTCGTCTCGAAATCGATCTTTACCCGGATGTTGGTGTGGTTGAGCCCGACTCGCTCCTTGATCAGGCAAAAGATCTTGTCGGTGTCGGGGCCGTTCACGCCGGTAAAGCCGGTGAGGGTGCAGCTCGAGTCGCTTCCGACGTTGCTGACGACTGCATGCCGCGCCCCGTCCCGGGCCCCTGACGAAGCGAGATCGTGTCGTTGAGGACGAAGCCGAAATCGACCATTGGCCAAAAAATTTTAGCGATCCGGGCCGCTTACCCCGTGGTGCGGAGTTTGCCGTGGTGGCGGCCGAGGGCGTAGGTTCCGGCCAGGGCCCCGGCGGCGGCGGTGGTGCCGAGACCGAGGGCCATCGCCCTTTTCGTCTTCCGGGCAAAGATCACCACCGGCCAGCCGCGATCATGGGCCGTGTCTTCGAGCTTGCTATCGGGGTTCACCGCCACCGGGTGTCCGACCAACTCGAGCATCGGCAGATCGGAGATCGAGTCGGAGTAGGCGTAGCTCGCCACCAGGTCGTATTTCCGTTCCGAGGCGAGCTGGGCGATGGCCTCGGCCTTGCCCACCCCGTAGACGAAGGGCCCTTCGAGCTCGGCGGTGTAGTGGCCCTCGATCACCTTTCCTCTGTTGGCAATGGCGCCGGTCATGCCGAGCGTGGCGGCCAGCGGGGCGACGATCCCGTAAGGAGAGGCCGAGACGATCCACATTTCCCGCCCGGCATCGTGATGCATTTGCAAGAGCTTGTGAGATTCCGGCCGGACACGGTCGATGAGCTTGGGCAGCACCTTTGCTGAGACTTCGTCCAGCATCTCGACTGAGACCCCGTCGACATGGCCCAGGATCGCGGCTCGGGTCCCCTCGGATTTGTCGCCCTTGTCACCGAACGCCAGAAAGGAGAGTGCCCCGGCGGCGTACTTGGCAATGTCGGAATTCTTGAGCAGCCCGGCCCGCCACGCCTCGACCCCGAACGGAAAAACCGAGGCGCCCGAGATCAAGGTCCGGTCGAGGTCGAAGAAGGCCGCCGAAGTCATCCAAAAAGGTTATCTCGCCCCACCGGGAGGTGGGGGAGTTCCTGCCTCTCCCCTGGCGGAAGCCGGGGGAGTACCCGAGCGCAGCGAGGGGGAGGGGGTCCCGTAGTAACGCTCGCTACCAGAGCGGCGGCAACCCTTCGGCCAGGTCGACGATCGACCGCAAGCCCGCAAGCTCGGTCGGGGATTCGGCCAGCCAGGGGATCGTGCAGAGGGGAGCGGTGAAGCGAGCCGCAAAGCCGGCGCGGGCATCGCGTTGGCGCTGCGACTCGGCTCCCCAGCGATGGAGGTTGTCGGCCAGCTCGGCCGAGATGCGAGCCGGCACCTCGACCTGCGCCCAACTGGCGGGGAGAGTTCGGTTGAAGACCACCGCCACCGGCGGCGCGGCCACTTCCGGCAACTCCTCGAAGAACCGCGCCGCTTCCGCTAGCGGTGCCGGATCGGCGGTGGTGACGACCAATGTGGCCGCTCGGCGAAAGTGTGCTTCGATCCGCTTCGATTGTTTCGCGACCCCGTCATAGGTGCTGCGGAGGTCCATCAAGAAGAGTGCCACCCGTTCGAGCAGATCGGCTCCGAGAAGCTGGTCCGCAAAACGGAGCAGTGGTCGCGCCCCTCGATTAAATAGCGCGTTCCGCCCGGGAATGCGCCCGCCGGTGAGAAGCCGCAACAGCCGACCGCCCACGAGGTCGGCCATCCGGGCTGGGGCGGTGAAGAATTCGATCCCTCCCGCCGCCGGGGGAGTGTCGATTACAACTACATCCCATCGCAAGGAATCGATGTAGGTGGCCGCCTCTTCCGCGGCTGCATACGACTGGCTAGCCGGGAAGTGGACAGTGGCCGCCTCGAAGAATTCGTTGTTGACGAGCCGGTCGGCCACTGCCGGGTCGGCGTGGCGACGGGCGACTGTGATCCAAGACGCAGCACCGTCGATCATCGCCCCCCATAACCGTGGGACTTCCGGATGGCGTACCGGTCGGCCTCCCAGCTCGACGCCGAGCGCGGTAGCCAGCCGCCGAGCAGGATCAACGGTGAGCACCAGGGTTTCCTTGCCTTCGCTGGCGGCGCGCACCGCCAACGAGGCAGCCACGGTGGTTTTCCCCACCCCTCCGGCCCCGGTGACGATCACAGCTTTCGCCATCATTCGCCCCAAAGGTCGGATAGTCGGGCCGCAATCTCGCTCTCGGTGAAAACCCCGAAGAGATACGGAAACTTCTTACGAGGGGGAAGCCGCTCGAGCCATTCCTGCTGGCTGTGAAAGAGCGAACGATGGAGAGCGGCTGCTTCAGCTACTTCGTCCACACCTTTCGCCTCGGTACGCAACCTCCCCAGGACTCGATTGGCGACGATCATCGTCGACCCGATGAGCTTCGACTCGTCGAGCATGGACATGGTCTCTTCGGTTTCGATGGTCGGCAACTCCTCGGCGAGGGTCACCACGATCAACTCGGATCGCTTCGGCGAACGGAGGATCTCAGACATCCATTCGGCTTGCTGACGTATCCGCCCGGCGGGCACCAAGGAAGAGACGGTTTCCGGCGCACGCAACAGGCCAGTGACCTGACCAGTCGGAGGGCAATCGGCGACCACGATGTCGTATTGCTTCTTTTTGACCTCCCAGACGACTTTGCCCAGGGTGACTACTTCGCGCACCCCGGGCGCAGTCGAGGCCAGGGCGTCGAAGAATCGAGCAGCCGGCCCGAGCGTGGCGAGACCAGGCATCCCCACCTGCACCTGCAGGTACTCGATCAGCGCTTTCGAGCGGTCCACCGCCAGGGCGTTGAGGCCGGTCTTGATCGTCTGCGCTTTAAAGGCCAGCGAGGCCACTCCGAGATGGGCAGCCAAGCCTCCGGTGGCGGCGACGTCGACCGCCAGCACTCGAGCGCCGGCTCGATGGTGGGCGAGGGCCAGGCTGGCCGTCAGGGCCGACTTTCCCACCCCCCCTTTTCCGGACACCAGGATCAGCCTGGTCATGAGCTCGGACTCCCCTCAGAATGCTTGAGGGTGAAGGGGGATGCGCAGGATCAACTCGTCGCCCTCGACTGTCCAACTAGCCGCCGCGATCAACGCATAGTCGAGAAAGTCTTTCTCGGCCTGTTCGATCAGAAGCTTCCTTTCGTCGCCGGCCACCGGCGGCAACCCCCGCTCCTTGACCGCCTGGGCGCGTTGTCGGTATCGGGCGATGAGTGCGTCTATGTCGAGCTCAGCCATGACCTCAAATTATCAGCCAGCCTTGCCAACGTCGCTATGGGTGGGCGAGTCGGGGTCGATCATCAGGTCACCGCCGTGTTCCCGTTCCAAGATGTGGTGGGTTGGCTCTCCCCCTACGGAAGTTGGGGGAGTGGCCGCCGACGAGATGATGGGGACGAGGGTGCCCCGGAGAAACGCCCAGATCGGCTCCCCCTCCCCTCGCTGCGCTCGGGCACTCCCCCGGCTTCCGCCGGGGGAGAGGCCGCAGAGGACCTCCCC